>JBBRJI010000049.1:0-14862 GCA_038219625.1 Pirellulales bacterium
TCAACGTAGTCCGACAACCATTCCCAAGAGACTAACATGCACTCTGCTCACTATCGTAAATCGTTATTGTTTCCGCGGCTCGAAAACGAGCCATGTTAGGATGCGAACTGGCTAAGGAAACGAACGTCACTCCGAAACAAGTCACGGATGTCGACGATGCCAAATCGCCTCATGCATAGTCGTTCCACGCCCAGTCCAAACGCGAATCCACTCCACGTTTCGGCATCGATCCCCAGTGCTTGAAAGACATTCGGATCCACCATGCCTGCACCACCAAATTCAACCCAATTGCCATTCCACCAATAATCGACTTCGACGCTCGGCTCAGTGAAAGGAAAGAAGGATGGGCGGAATCGAACGTGAACATCGCTGCCAAGATAGCTCGTTGCAAACAATCTTAAAACACTTTTTAATTGCGCCATCGTCACATGCTTGTCGACCCACAGCCCTTCCATCTGGTGGAACATGGGGAAGTGCGTGGCATCCGGTGCGTCGGGGCGATAGACCCGTCCCAGCGAGATAATTCGCAGGGGTAAAGGTTGCGTCTCCATAACTCGAATCTGCACAGTGCTTGTCTGGCTTCGCAATAACATCGCATCGCGGTCCGTCGGATTGCGCATTTGCTTGCTAGCTGTTGCTAGATAAAAATTGTCCAGCGGGTCGCGAGCGGGATGATCCTCGGGAATATTCAGGGCCATGAAATTATGCCACGTGTCCTCGATTTCTGGGCCTTCCGTTATGCTGAAGCCCAGTCGTCCCATAATATCTTTCAGGTGCTCGATCGTCTGTGTGATGGGATGCAAATGACCAAGTACCGGTCGAATTCCAGGCAACGTAGGATCTATCCGTTGTTCATTCGTAACCTTCTGCAAACCGGTTCCTGCGAGCCGATCGGCAGCAGCATCGAGGGCTGACTGAATGCCGTCGCGGACTTCATTGAATCGTTTGCCGGCAGCAGGCCGATGCTCCGATTCGATCGCACCCATCATTTTCTGAACAGTCTTGATCGCGCCATTCTTTGCACCCACGAATTTAACTCGCAAAGCTTCTAACTGCTCGGATGACGCAACGGAATCCAGCGACTGTTTGGCTTCGTCGAGCAGGGCGTCGAGCGAATCGACAAATTTCTGAAGGGACATGGCTAGGTTCTCGGACTCGGTTGTCACACTATGCAACTGTCACACTATGCAACGAGCCCACGACTAGTCAGTCGCAGGCTCGGAAATCGTAAGACAGGCTGCTAGCCTATCGTTTTGAAGTGGTGACAGGCCGAAAGCCTGTCCGACGGATTTAAGCCGCAGCTTTCGCGGCCAGTGCTTCTTTAACTGCAGCCACAACGACACCGAAACCAGCCGCATCGTTCACTGCCATCTCGGCAAGTTGCTTTCGGTCGACTTCGATCTTGGCTAACAGCAAACCATGAATAAACTCGCTGTATCGGATGCCGTGCATGCGTGCCGCAGCGTTGACGCGAATAATCCAAAGTCGGCGGAAATCACGACGTTTGCGGCGTCGGTCACGATACGCAAACCTTCCAGCCCGAACCAAATTTTCTTTCGCTGTACGGTACAGACGTCGGCGTCCGCCAACGTATCCCTCGGCTCGTTGAAATAGTCTTCTCTTGGCCTGCCTACGAGCGGAGCCTTTTCTTGTTCTCATGGATACGCAATCTTAACTGCAATGGGCGTCTCAGGTCACCGCGAAGGGCTGCATTCTCTCAGCAGCAACAGCCCGTAAAAAGGACTTCGCGACAGTTATTACCCAAACGCCTGGTGATAAAAATGGGCCAGGTGTTTTTTACTAGTAGCTGTAGCCGCGCAACGCGTCTTGAACAGCTCGCTGGAAATTGGGTTCCAGGACCTTGGTACCACGCAATTGGCGAATTTTCTTGGCCGACTTGCTGATGGCCAAGTGGCTAGTTCCCGCTTTGCGGTGCTTAACCTTGCCCGAAGCAGTTAGTCGAAATCGCTTTTTCGTGGACTTGTGAGTCTTTAGTTTGGACATTGAAGCACTACAACATTCTAAAAAGTCGGTGTATAAGCATCGCTAATGGCGTTTTGGTTTCTCGCCACAGTCGGTACGGTTCCGAAATCATGGGGGTCCGAGTGTAACGTTTGCACGTCATTCATCCAAGGCTAAATCGGACTTTAATTGCCCAAATCGTTAGTCAGAAGCAAGTTGAGTAGAAGCAAAGGAAGGATTGTCGTGAAATCGTCTCGATCTGCTAGGCATTAACATCTGGATCTGGGGCGAATAAATCGGAAAGCAATAAATTGGCTTCTGGCTGGCAGTTTGGTGCAATCCTAGAACCGACTCCGTAGCTGGCAACTTGCGAATATCCGCCTTCGGTTGGTTCGCGGTGAACATGGATACATCGATCCATTACGTCCACGACCCAGAACTCTAGAATTCGAGCTCGCGCATAGAGTTCGCTTTTGAGCACCCTATCATATTGAATGCTGCTATCGGAAACTTCGATCAACAGCAGGACGTCCTGGCTCTGGGGGTGGCGATCCAAATAACGTCTCGGCTTTACCCAAAGGACATCCGGTTCTGGACGGCTGTCCAGGTCTGGCAAGCTCAGTCCGCTTTGGACTCGCACAGAAACAGCCTTGCGACTTGTATTTTCGATAGACCAATGGTTCAAAAAACCGATGTAATCGTCGTGAATCGGCCCTGCTGGATTCATGGAATGCAGTTCTCCAAAGATTAATTCGATTCGACGGTCCAATGGATCGAAGGCCCCGCTTTCGACCATCAGGTCGTATTCGGGAACCGTTAGTTTCAGCAAAGTGCTCATGGTTCACCTCTGTGGGGCCTCGCATACCTAGTTTCCTGCTCTAGATTTTAGACGCAAATTTCCCTAAAAGCGAATGCATGCAGGAATTCTCGATCCAACGAAGCTCGCGCAAGTGCCACAAGGGGGACCGTCCGTTCGAACCGGGCGAGCGGTACTACTCTGCCGTGCTTGAACGGGGCAGGGAATTGGTTCGGCAGGATTTCAGCAGAGAGCACTGGCAGGGACCTCCTGAAAACACGGTCGGTTGGTGGGTTAACCAAATGCCCGCGAAACGGACCGGAAAACTAACGCTGGCCCCAACCCTTGTACTGCTCGATGCGCTCGAAAAATTATGTGAACAACCCGAGGACAGTGACCTGGCGTATTTGCTAGCGGTCCTCTTACTACGCCGCCGCCTTTTGACTGAGCAACAGATCGAGCCTGCGGAGGACGATCCCAACCACTTGCATTTGAACCACTCTTCCAATGGGCGCGAGTTTCTCGTTCCCGTGAGCATTCCAACCCCCGATCGCGTTGAAACTTTGCACCAGAAACTAATCGAGCTACTTTACTGTGAAACATGAAAGGCCGACCAACTCTTCCACCATGGAGGAGACAAAAACCTCGACAGCTTTGCAGTGCATAGCAGTCCTTTTTTTGACCTTGGTAGCGGGGGGGGCAACGTGCATGCCCAGGCGTTCGATTCCAGAGTTTCAACCAAAGCCGTTATTCACAACACCTCCGACCCTGGATCAATTGACCGAAGCTATCAATCGATCGCGCAACGTCCTGTCGCTTCAGTCCAACTCAGTAACCGTGAATGTCAATAATGAGCGGACCATCAATACCAACCTGACTTGGGCTCGCGAAAAGCGGTTTCGCATGACAGCAAGTGTGGCTGGATTTGCGGGAGTCGACATTGGCAGCAACGACGAAGTGTTTTGGATGGCCATCCGCGGCGGCTTGACCAAAGAAATGTACTTTGCCAGACACGTTGAATTCGAATCCCAAGGTGATCGGCCCGTGCTACCCGTGTCTCCAATCTGGCTCATTCAAGCCATGGGGATTTGTGAAATTAAGAGTTGGATCATTCAGGACCCGGTGACCCGGGCCGATGGACTGGTCGAACTGACCACCGAAGAACCAAGTCCGATCGGAATTTACACTCGGACGCTCGTCGTGGATCCGAAGTATGGTTTTACTCGCCAAGTGTTCTTGCGAGACCCTACCGGTCGCTTGGTGGCCAACGCACAGCAGTCCAAACATGAATACTACGCGTCGGTTCAATCGTCTTTGCCGCACCACGTCAAAGTTCAACTGATTCCCTCCGGCAGTCCCCTCTTGGAACTTGATATTTCGATTGCATCGTATGTTGTCAACAGCTTAGCCACCGACAACATGACTCAGTTTGTGATGCCCAATACGAATGGCTACCAAGTTATCAATTTGGGGCAGAGTGGACCGCAAGCCATCGTGCCTCAACAGGTAGCACCGCCTCAGCCCAATTACCCGCAAGTTTCCTATCGAGGTGTTCCATGGGACGGCGTAATTGCGCGATGACACGGCAAGGATTTTAGCATGGGCATTCCGTGGATTTCGACATCGACCATTCGGAAAAAACTCCTCGTTTCGATGGTTGTTTTAGGTATTGTGGTGGCGGTGCTAGGGTACAGCAGCTTTCGGGGTGTCTACGCGTATCGCGATCTCGTTACGACTCTCAGCAGTCGAGCTTCCGAGATACCACTCACAACCGAACTGACTCGGTCCGTCGACGAATTGAAAATGAGTTTTCAGCATGTGGACATAAGGGAACCCATGGAGTTCTCTTGGTCACGCCAGCAAAAATTAGAATCCCAGGATGATTTCGCCACCTTGAATAGTCAGCGAAAATTCAGTGAGAAATTGCACCACGTGCGGGTTATTCTGGCGCAATACAAATCACGGCTTGAACGCTCGAACATCGACGACCCCTTTCTATCCGATCTGTCAGACGAAATCGAAAAGTCTGCGGAACTGGCATACCTGCTAAACACCATTTCGATTCGACAGCAAGACCTACTTGCATCGGGAAGTGTCTCGCACGCAATTCAGCAATTGTACGATCTCGACAAATTGTCAAAACTCGCACACAAACTGCCGACCTTTTTTGGCGATCGAATGGCCAGTTTTCGCGACGACGTTCGGTCTCGATATCGCACGTGGATCGCGCTTTCATGGAGCAGCGCCCTGCTTGCCGCTTTCCTTTTGATTGGATTGATCGCGTATGCTCGGATTGCGGTGATCAAGCCGTTCAAGGCGCTGTTGGCGGGTTCACGCCGTGTGGCTTCTGGCGACTTCGCATATCGAATTCACATCGATAGCAAGGACGAATTGTCAGAACTTGCCGATGCCATCAATTTGGGCGCCGCGAGTTTCCTGAGTATTCAACGCGATCTCAACGACCAAGTGCGAGAAAGATCGCAAGAAGTGATTCGGAACGAGCAATTAGCTAGCGTGGGCTTTCTGGCGGCTGGGGTTGCCCACGAAATCAACAATCCACTCGCATCCATTGCGTGGAGCGCCGAAGCCCTCGAGTCCCGATTGCACCGAATCCTGCATCCTGAAGAGAAATCAACCGAGGCAGCGGAACAAGAGCCTGTCCCAGGCTTCGACATTGAAACGTTGCGAACGTACCTGCGCCGTATTCAGGACGAAGCGTTCCGATGCAAGGGAATCACCGAGCGATTGCTGGACTTTTCCCGACTGGGCACCGAACAACGCAAGCAATCGATCGACATGAATGAGATTGTGGGGGATGTGGTCGATATGGTACGACATCTTGGTCAATTCCGTACTCAAAAGATCGAATTCCATCCGCGACCGATGCCCATGATCGTGTGGGCAAGCCCACAGGAAATGCGACAGGTGGTTCTAAACTTAGTTACCAACTCGCTTGAGTCCTTAGATCCGACGAGTAACGACGGCTGTGTTGGAATAACACTTGATGCCTTGCACGACTCGGTCCGTTTAGTCATCGAAGACAACGGATGCGGTATGACCGAAGAGGTCTTGCAGCATCTATTTGAACCGTTTTTTACACGCCGTCGCGACGGACGCGGAACCGGTCTTGGATTGCCAATTACCAGCCGCATCATCGCCGACCACGGTGGACGCATTACTCCAAAAAGCCAAGGCATCAATTGCGGCGCTCGATTCGAAGTGATTTTGCCAAATCAACCTGCTACCAACCAATCTTATGACACCTCCCATGAAAAAATTGCAGCCTAGCCAGCTCTCCATTCTGTTTGCCGATGATGAACCTTCCCTGCAAGAGTTGATGCGAATGGAGTTGCCACACTTGGGGCACCGCGTAACCGTTTGTCCAGACGGGTATACCGCGGTTGCGGCTTTGGAGCGAGAATCGTTCGACTGCTTGATAGTCGATTTGGATATGCCTGGAATGAACGGAATCCAAGTCATCGAGCGGGCCGCCACGCTTTCACCAAGAACCGAATCGATTGTTCTCACCGGCAAGCAGTCGCTGGAATCGGCAGTGGCGGCCTTGCGATTCGGTGTGATCGATTATCTGAGCAAGCCGTGCCGGCTTTCCGAGTTGCAAGCCTTGCTCCAGCGGGTGGCTGCTCGGCGTGAACTCAAACGGCACTTAGCTGCAGTAGAACAATCTGCCGCATCGTCCCCCGCCAGTTCGCCAAAACTAATCGGCAGTTCCAAGGCCATGCAGGATGTGCTCACGTTGATTCGCAAAGTTGCTCGGACGCAAAGCACCGTCCTTATTCGGGGTGAAACTGGCTGCGGAAAAGAGTTGGTTGCAAGGGCTTTGCACGACCAGAGTCTCCGGAGTGACAAACCCTTTGTGGCCGTCAATTGTGGTGCATTACCTGAGCATTTGATTGAAAGCGAGTTATTCGGACATAAAAAAGGGGCCTTTACCGGTGCCGATTCCCAGCGTGAAGGACTCTTCGAAGTTGCGAGTGGTGGCACGATTTTTTTGGATGAGATCGGCGAGTTGCCGTTGGCCATGCAAGCGAAATTGTTGCGAGTCTTGGAAAGTGGAGACATTCGGCGCGTCGGCGACAACACGACGTTTCACGTCGATGTCCGAATTGTCTGCGCTACACACCGCGATGTAGAAACGATGGTGGAATCAGGAGCCTTTCGCGAAGATTTGATGTTTCGGATCAACGCGTTTGAAATCCATGTCCCAGCCTTGCGCGATCGCATGGAGGATGTCATGCCCTTGGCTCGACATTTGTATCTGCGTCATCGACCGGAGCACGCATCGATCGAAGGCATTTTCGCAGAGGAAACCATCGCCGTTTTTAAACAACACCCGTGGCCAGGAAATGTCCGAGAATTAGCCAACGTTGTCGAGCATGCGACCATCTTGTGCGACAATCCACCCATTCTGCCGGAACATTTGCCACGCCATTTCGTGGACAAGCGGCTTAAGCGGGAAGCAAAGATCCTTAGCACAGCCTCGAATCCATTGAGCCTAAAAGAAATGGAATCACTGGCCGTTCAGGAAGCGATTCAACGCCATCTAGGCAATAAACCGGCGGCCGCGGAAGAACTCGGTATCAGTCTCAAGACACTCTACAACAAATTAAACCAAAGCGATTTGGCCAATAAAGCCAATGCGAGTTGACCGTAGTCAAGTCGCTCCGCCGACGGATCACTCGATCAATTAGAGTCGTAGCGAAACTCGCCAAGAGTTTCGGCGCCCGCTCATTCCGAGAGTCTTGGCGACTTCCGCTACCGGAAAATTCGACAGTTATTGATCGAACATTCCTAAGCAGACAACCTTAGAGCCCCGTTGCTCTTTCGTCTAAGCATTTGCTGAAAAGCCTCAAACACCAACTGCATTTGGGGCACTTTGTAGGGAAACAGTTCCACCGAGTCCATGGAATGAACGACCGCACCACTGTCGAGCTCAAAAACTAACAATTTCTCGTCGGGAGTCTCGGCGCAATCGATCGAGTAATAGTCGAGCCCAATGCGATGATCCATTTCCTGCAAGGCCGCTCGATGCTTGACAGCGAAATCCAAATCAAAACGGCACATGAATTCCGCTTCACTCTTTCGGTTTCGCTGACTTTGGAGCATGTCAGCATTCAGATAATGAACCATCCAATGCTGAGAGATTGCCATGTGTGCCGCGAATGGCTTTCCATCCACGACCGCGATACGATATTTGCGATACATACCATCCTCGCTTCGGTAATCGATGAATGGAGCTACGAAAAACTCGTCGCTTTCGTGCACCCTTAGGTATTCCGTAGCTTGCTCGCAGTCCTCAAGCTTCGACAACCCGTGCCCGGCGTGCGAGTTGACCGGCCTGACAATGACCGGGAAGCAACCAACACCAGCCTTGAGACGGTCTGCCAACTCCGTTCGACGCAGTCTTCGAGCGTCGCTTGCAACGATTCCCTTTACCGAATTCAGCTTTTGGCTCACCAAATCGCGACTCAATTGTGCAATTCGCGACGGGTTGTTGATAAACGGTCGTCGCCAGTGTTTCATGATGCTATTTAGCTGGGCCAATAGAAATTGGCTTCGGTCGGATTCGCAAACGGCTACGAAGGCAATGTCGTGGTCGGGTAGTTGACTTGGAACCGGTAAGCCCTCGCCGAGGTACAAGTAGCTAAGTGAAATGTCCGAATTCTCAACCAGAAACTCGATCGGAGTGTTAGCCATAACTTCGCCCGGCCCCATGATCGCAAGGACTCTCAACGACGGGTTTGTGGGATTGGACCTCAATTCAAAGGACTGATGTTGTTGGAGTGCTTCGGACTGCAATTGGATTGCAATTTCTGGCTTTCCGCTCAATTGGAAAACCACCGAAAGATCTATCATGGCCGCAAAGTCATGCGAGTTCACTTCGATGCGTCTTGCAAGCTCTGAAGTGAGATTGGCTAGGTTATCACCGTTGAATGCCAATCGCATAATTTGCGAGAGGCCAACCAGGCGAGTCGCATCGGAGTTGATTCTTTTCGGTTGCATACGATTACCTAGTTCGTCTGTGATATGGATCTGCCGAATCGTAACGACTCCTCGACCAGGCTATCGATTTCCAATTGCGACGTGCGATGATTGAAGATGGCTGCTCGGATCGCAAATTTGCCTCCAATGGTCGTCGACGATGGCGCGACCAAGCCCGACTCTTGAATGGCCACCACAATCTCTGCATTCACACGATCCGCATCGTCGCATCGGTAGCGAAAGCAAACGATGTTGAGGTTGACCGGTGCGAGCAACTCCAATTCGGCAGACTCCTCAATGCGGTTGGCCAGATACGTGGCTAGTTCGCACGTTTGCTCCATCATCCTCGCCAATCGATCCGTCCCGTAGACTTGCATGGTGAACCAGACTTTGAGCGCTTTAAAGCTACGCGATAGATCAGGGCCAAAGTCGCAGGGCCAGGGAGAACCCGCTGCCATCCCGCGAGTCTCACGCCGAAGGTATTCCGCTTGTGAGGCAAACGTATCGTAGTGCAATTGCGAGTTGCGTATCAACACAAAGCCTGCATCGTAGGGGACCTGTCCCCACTTGTGAAAATCAAGAGCAATCGAATCCGCTTGCTCAATGCCGAGCAACTTTGCTCCGATTTTGGTTGACATCATGCCCAAAGCTCCACAGGCCCCATCCACGTGAAACCATAAGTCTTCGCGAAGGGCAACCGCAGCAATCCCGCTCAAATCGTCGATGGCTCCAACGTTGACGGTACCTGCCGTGCCAATCACGCAAAACGGTGTCAGCCCAAGCGCTCGATCGTCGGCTATGGTTTCCTCGAACGCCTTCAGGTTCATTTGATGCAGTTCGTTCACTGGAATTTTACGTAACTGGTGCCCGCCCATTCCAGTCATCTCCATGGCCCGTTCTAGACAGCTATGCGCTTCGCAAGTTGTGTAAGCCACCAGTTTTTGTTGGACTCTTTGGAGTCCTTGGGCGCGAACCCCGGTCCCGATTTTCGAAGTGCGTGCGACCAAAAGTCCTATGAAATTTGCCATCGAGGAGCCGGTCACGAACAGACCGCTCGCCGACTCCGGGAAGCCGAAAACCTGTTGCATCCATCGAACGACTTGTTGTTCGACTTGAATGGGTATTTGATCTCGGCCACCCAAATTGGAGTTCAAGCCTGACGCTAGCATTTCAGCCAACATTCCCACCACGGTGCCACCTCCATGAACCCACCCCATAAATCCTGGATGGGAGTTGCCAACGGTGTAGGGCAATACGCTTTGCATAAAACACTCGTGCGTTTCCCGTAAACTTTTCGAAGCCGACGGAATGCTCGAGCGAAAAACGTGTTCCACACTGTCCGGGGCGGGTTGCCATACGGGACGCTGGCGAATCTGCGAGACATAGTCAAGCATATCGTCCAACATTCGATGGCTTTGGGTTCGTAACGAATCCCAATCGCACGGATCGAGCGAGTTCCCTGAGGTTAACAAAAGGGGGATGCCTACGGCTTCTTACGAGAATGAACTTGGCAGCAAAAGCAGATCTATCGGCAAAGCTTGACAGGAAATCGAATCAAAAACCGAACACTTCCCAGTGTGGCACGGAGGTCCCCGCCGTGATCGTCCAGCGAACACCTGACAACGGCTAGGCAAAATCAGCCTCGGACGTGACTTTTACCTCCGGATCGATTATTTTGATTTGTCATCACACAAGTTATCCTCTATCGAACGAGACCTTTTTATGCATCTTCGAACTCCTTGGAAGTCGCTTTCCAGTTTGCCCATATCGCGTATTTTCACCTTTCCGCTCGTGCTGGCTGTGGCCCTAGTTTGGTTTGCGATGCCAATAGCCATTGTCAACGCACAAGACAGTTGGACCGACATCTCAGGTGACAAAACGGTGAAGGCTGAGTTCGTCAAACTGGAAGGTGTGCAACTGACACTCCGAAAAGAGGACGGAAAAGAGATCGTCCTGCCACTGAGCAAGCTCGATGACAAGAGTCGACTCAAGGCGAGGGCCATGGCCAAGAACGGCGGCAGTTCGGTTTCTGGTTCCTCCAGTTCCTCCCAAGATTCCACCAGTCCGAAGAACTTCGCGCCGGTCTCGTTTCCATCAAACCCAACCGCCCAAGAGTTCATAGACATTGTTATGCGCGAGTTTAAGAATGAAAACCCGATGGTTATCTGGGACGCCTTGCCTGCCTCAAAACAAAAACAAGTTCAAGAAATCGTCAAGCTGGCAACAACCCGTGTAGAGCAACGCACATTGAATGTAGTAAAGAAATTCCGAGCCGATCTATTAACTGCTTTGAGAAGCAAGAAACAGTTCATCTTGAATAGCCGTGCCATCCCACTTCCTCCCGGTTTCGCGAAGTCGTTTGATCCGCTCGTTGCATTAATTGAGGCGGTCTTTCCGAACGAATGGATGGATGTAAGCTATCTGCAACAAGCCGACGTGCGAGATCTTCTAAATAGCTATGTTGGAAATGTCGTTCATAAAACAAAAGAAGTTGAAAAGACGATGCCTAACGATAGCCCCTTCAAGTCCATGCTGAATCAAACGCCGGCTGAGGCCACTGTAAAGAGTGTTTCCTCAACGGAGGCCATGATTCAATTGATCGGGCCTGGACAAACCGAGGCTCCGGCCAAGTTCGTACTGTCCGAAGGTAGGTGGTTGCCCGAGGCTTTTTTGGCGAATTGGGATAAATCCATGGCGCAAGCCAAGTTAGTTCTGGACCAAGCGAATCCGAAGGAAATCCACCAGAAGGTGGTGCAAGCGATAACGCTTGCCAACGGGTCCTTGGGCGCATTTAGTTTGGTGGAAACACAAGAGGACTTTGACAACGTCATCGGACAATTGGGACCGATGATATCCGGACTCGCGGGCGGCATGGCGCCAGGAGCGGGCGGTCCTGGTGTGCCGTTTGGAAAGTAGTGCGCGCTTGTCGCTTATTGTCGCCTTTCGCTCTGCGAAAGTGCGCCTCGTTAACGCACTTTTGCGGAGCAAAAGGCGACAATGTTTCGCACCGCTCGAATAAAATCACTAGCCGATGATGGTTTCCTTTTCACTCGCCTGATTCGCTTCGTGTTCGCGTAAAACGCGATCGAGGATTCCGTTGACGAATTGACCGGAGTTGCGATTGCCGTACCTCTTTGCAATCTCGATCGCTTCGTTGATCGAGACGCGGCCGGGAACTCCGCCGTACATCATCTCAAAGGTGGACATTCGCAGAATATTGCGATCGATAGTCGTCATGCGTTTGACCGACCAATTGGACGCGTGCTTGGTCAGGATTTCGTCAATCGCATCGCGATGAGTTCGAACGCCTCGCAAAAGTTGTTGGGCAAAAGCGACCAGCGGCTTGTTGTGGAGCATGCGTTTCGAAACGAATTGATCTGCGATCGCCAACTCTCGCATTGGATTCACATCCTCTTCGTACAGTACTTGCAATACGACTTCTCTAGCTCGGCGACGTGTGGTCATGCTCAACAGATTGGAAAAGAACAGCGAAATACGGATAAACGGACAGTAGTGTGATTCAGTTTTTGTCGCAAGTCAATCAATTAACGGAACTCGAGGGGGCTGATTTGCACAGCATTTGGTCCACTTCGTTGGACACAATTACCCCATAGTTGATGGCTCCTAACCATCCCGACATGATGATGCCAACCGATCCAGCGTGGTAAAGTCCCTTAATTTGTTGTGGCAGCCCCCGGGAAACAGCCAGCCCCTCAAATTTGGTTCCGAAACTAGCCCCGAGCTGATGCTTCGTATAATGATGAAACGTTTGTGGGGTTGCAGCTTCTGCATGCTCGATTTTATCACGGCAGTTGGGTACGTACTGTTCCAGTGCATTGAGCGTGGTTTCGACAAGATCCTGTTTGCTGGCGTTGTACTCTGGTTCCGTTAAATTGGACCAATCGCTCCAATTCGCGTTCGTGCTACTTACGATTGCGAATCGTTCTTTACCGGTCGGACGGGTTCTCGGGTAATAGAAACTAAATGTTCGAGAAGTGATCTTTCGGTCGAGTAAGAAATTGGTTCGGAACAAAGGAGCCGTTGAACAGAAAAGCAGATCGCCGGTCGATTCTGGGATCGTCACCCCGGGTTTCAGTGCCATGTAGACTTGAGTGCTGCTGTTGTTCAGCCGCACAGCTTGAGCGTCTGAGAGGAATTGCGGGTCGAAATGCTCAGGCCCGACCATATCGAGAATCGTCGATCGCAGGTTCGAGTTGCTAACTACGGCTCGGCATTTGATCTCGCGACCATTGACCACGACCCCTCGAACACCGCTTGGTCCCACCAGAATCTTCGAAACGTCGCAACGAATGCGAGTGTCGACGCCGTTCTTGGTTAGCTCGGCTTGCATCTTTCCGACGAGGTCATCGGTCCCACCCTCGTAGATGAAAACGCCTTTTGCCATGAAGTTAGAAAAGACGATTCCGTAGGTGATGGCGGGATCCTCGAGCGTGGATCCGTTTGCATAAGTTATCGGTTCCATCAACAATCGTACAACATCTTCGCGGCCAGGAAAGAACTTTTCAAAGAGCTGTCCGGTGGTCATCGATTGGTCATCGTAGAAATTCATTCCCCGAGCTGCGTCAAAGAACGCACCAACGCTTTCGGCTGCCACTCCAAATTGGGATGTGAGCAGCTTGGTGAAATCTTCTCGATTGAATGTTGTCGTGAGTGAAAACATCGGATTATCGAACCGAATGTTTTTCAACTGAACGATATTGGACGCAATTTCCTCCGTCCAATAACGGCGGCAGCTTTTGATCATGCCAAATGGAAAGCCGTGGAGCGAAATGTCAAACGTGTGGCTGCCAGGGCGTTTAAACCAAGTGGCGAGTCCGCCAAGTTTATAATGTTGCTCAAGCAAAAGGACACGGTGACCGGCTCGCCCCAGAATGTTAGCAGAGGTCATGCCAGCCAATCCGCTCCCGATCACCACCACGTCGTACTCGGGGAGCACCCCGGCTAGAAAATCTTTTGGCATACCGCTCGGGACAAATTCTTTCAGTCAACAATTTGGAAGCAATTAGTGCGGGTGAGAGGAATCGAACCTCCACGGCCGTATGTATTTAGCCACTAGATCCTGAGTCTAGCGCGTCTGCCAATTCCGCCACACCCGCAACAAAACGACGTGCTAGCAATGAAAACGCTCGTCGATGGCAATTCAAAAAGTTATCCGCAATTGATGGGGCGGTCAAGTCAAAGAGAAAAACTGGCTGATTTTGGGCTTGGAGACTGCTATAATGATTTGGCCATGTTCCTGGACCAAGCCGTCTAACCTCCCAATTCCCTTACTTTTTGTTTTTTTGAGGCCGAGATGAAATTCCAACTTCCGATCCTGTTTGGTGTGGTGTTTTTACTAGCGTTCGGAGCCTACACCACATCCCGTGCATTCGAACCGCCAAAGCAGTGTGGTACGGATCTCCGAGCCGTTCTCGTTGCCTACACCACATCCAGCGCATTTGAACCGCCAAAGTCGACGGATGGAAAACCCGCTTCGAAAGATGGTGTGCCTGCAAAGGAAAATGAAGGAAACGAAGATTCGAAGAGCGAATCCGCCAAAACCAAGAAATCTACCCCATTAAGCAAGTCCAAGAAAATGAGTGATCCATTCAATAAGCTAACTTCGGAAGAAGCATATGTAATCCTAAAGAAAGGGACCGAAGCTCGCGATAAAGGGTACACAAATCACAAGGCCCAAGGAACTTACATTTGCAAACGATGCAACGCACCGCTTTACAACTCGACGGATAAGTTTGAAAGTCACTGCGGTTGGCCAAGTTTCGATTCAGAAATCAAAGGTTCGGTGAAAAGAGAAATCGATGCCGATGGAAGTCGAATCGAGATCGTGTGCGAAAATTGTGGTGGCCATTTGGGGCACGTATTCCATGGTGAGCAATACACCGCCAAGAATACTCGTCATTGCGTGAACAGCATCTCAATGAAATTCATCGCAAAGAGCAAGGAACTTCCAGAGGTCATTAAACCCGAATCTCGTGACGAATCGGTATCGGCACCCGCAAAACGAGCAGGAAGCGAGCAGCCCATTAAGAAGGCTGACAAGTAATAAGATGCTTATCGCCTTTCGTTGCTTAGTTGTGAATTTG
>JBBRJI010000050.1:0-14820 GCA_038219625.1 Pirellulales bacterium
AATCGCTGTTTTCTCGTAATCGGAACACGGTATTTACCGTTTTTTGACCACTTGCAAATCATAGCAAGATATTGCAGACTTTTGCAAGTCTTCCCGGTATGTACCGAGTTTCATTCCGGTAAATACCGAGTTTTGCAAAACAGGTTTCGAACCGACGATGAAAGAATGGCTTTTCAGGCCACAAAAAGGGGTGATTTCGTGATTCGACTCCTGATGGAACGCGAATTCGCAAGGCCAGCAACTGCGATACCATCTCTAATATTTGTGAGCAAAACAAGGGTTCTAAGGTACGAAGTCTAACCGAGTCGAACTGATAACCCTAAATCATTTCTGCGGTGTCTCAACCAAACGCGGTCGGTAGGCTACACTTACCCTTGAGCAGTTGTTTTGCCCTTTCGCAGCGTATTCCTTGAAATATCATGGACAGATCAAAATTCCGGTTGTCAAAATCGCCACTTGCGGCGGTCATTGGACAGGTTGGCTTCACGTACGCGCCAGAATTTCAGATGGCTGGCGATTTGCTGCGCGATCCTTTTCGCGATTTAGGATTGCCAATTGTTGAAATGCAACGCAATGTCCACGTGGAGCACGGATCACCGAATACACCACCAAATGTTCAGCATCACGAAATTTGGCTGTTTACAAACCCATCGCGGACCCAAGGAGTTTCGGTCGGTCCGCGTCATTTTGCCTTCATGGTCAATGACTACACGGATTTCCCGCAATATGCAGCTTGGATTGGAGGTTTGATAGATGCGCTTCCTCCCAAACTTGCATCCACCTATTTTTGCAGCATTGGCTTGAGATATTTCAATGTCTTCAAGCCGAAGGAATTGCCGAGCAATTGTTTGGTTGAATCAGTTCGCGGGATGTCTAGCAACAACATACAGACCAAGCATTTTCACCATCGGTATGAGTTTTGGTGTGAGACCAAATACGGTGCGTTACATGCCAGATGTGGCCTGGAACATGGCGGAAAGGTTCCAGTGAATCTGAATTTCGCCACAACCTTGTTCCCTGCTTCGAAAATGTATTCAAAAGAGGACCATATTTACCACTTGGACATTTTCGAAAATAGTGGAGCACTCAACCCTCAAGAGTTGTTTTCGACTAGAACGGTACTTAAAATTTTGAATGAGCAACATCGGAATATTGACCAAGCTTTTGAAAACATGATCAGCGAACACGGAAAAGGAGAGTTCGGATGGACCTTGCAAACGTAGCATGCTTCGATGGAGACGTTTGTTCGACTACGACTCCCAACCCTGAAGGCTTAGGATGGAATTCCAGATACTTCAAGGAACACGTTTTGACGTGTATGCACAAAAGCATCTTTATTGCCTGCGAGGCTCTCGCCTGTTCGATCCCGTTAAACGACTCGTTATTTGGAAATGACATCGACAGGTACGCATTCGTGTCATTCTGCGGGGAAAACGATTCACACATTCCAATCCCAGGAACCCTTGATGCGGCCTCTGATTTCCTGGAGCCGCCAGATCAGTTGGTGCGAATCAACCCGGAAATAGCGTCTCATTTAGAGAACATTGTGAAGGATGCGGTGATGCCTGACTTGTGGGTGCGCCGTGGTTATCCAGCCCCCTCCGCCGATTGTCGAGCCGTGACTCTGTCACTTACGAAAAGCATATTCGCTTCCTTTGGAAAGATTCCGTCAAGTGTTTTGCCCACGAAAGAGGCGGCAATAAACATCAGTTACCGAAATTCAGATACCAACACAACATTGTATATCGAGGTCGACAGCGACCTCGACGCGGTTGCTACAATCAGTCTTGGAAATAAAGTTGTAGATTTTGGAGTTTTCGAAAATGGTTTTGTGGATCGGGCGTTTGCGATCTTGGATAACGGGATTGAGGCGATGGCATCGAATATCCAGGCGCCGGAGAGCCAAGTTAACTTCAGACCAATTTCGCGATGAAGAACTGCTGTATCGAGCACTTTCCATCGAGGATATTGATTCCAACGGAAGGTATAAGATTGGGGCATTTGAAGGTGCAGACGTATCCGTAAATTGGTCTAAATTTTGTATTCCAGAGGATATTCGCTTTCGTCTTGGTGGATCGGATCGCGATGGATGTATGGCATTTGCAGTGAGCGTTTCAAAATATCAGAATCTTGCTTTGCCATGCCATGACCCTACGGAAGATAACTACGCGCATGCAGAAATACGCTGGCTAAAAGTAGGTGAGTCCGTTGAACCGGAACATGGCCGGAAAGTCAGTAGCTCAAAAACTGAGAAAGCAAAACGACTTGCATGGAGACAGCACGTTTGCTTGAACTCAATTATGGTGCTCGATGCATCATAACTTGTCTTTAGATTCTGCTTCCTCGTACTCTAAGAACAGATAGATTTTGTGTTCTAAACGTATGGTTGCTAAACCTCCACCAGCAAACTCGATTTCGGTTTGCCGGCCTCCGCATCGAGTAGCATTTGTGCGGCATGTTCTTCCGATATGCCGCGCACGTTTGCAATTTGGCCCACTGGAGCTCGCAGACAAACCATTTCAACCAGGGAGGGAGGAACAAACTTCGTCGATTCGAGATACGCATCCCTAAGATGCCGTAAATGCATTTTAATTTTTAGTTTCTGTCATAGAGCCGAATCAAGCTGCATCCCCTCGCCCACGGTTCCTGAGTGCTTCGTAAAGTCCAGCAGGTCCAAGTAGGATTTCACGGAGCCCATCGCGTACGGCTTCTGAACCGATCGCTTGGGTGCTCATTGTCGTATGGGCGTCCAGTGCGTCGATGATCGCGTTCATGAGCTCTGACTTCAAATCCGGTGAGTTGGCAAACTGCTCCTTCTCGTTGTTCGAAGCCTGCTTCACGAGCTTTTCGGACTCCAACAGCTTGCCTAGGATCACGTTGTTAACGTAAACGAGTTTGTCATTGTCGGTCAGTTCCCCAGTGAAAAGGTCGTTTACCTTGGCAATGATCTCGCTGAGGTACGCTTTTTCCTTTTCATGGACCATCCCGCTGCCGACCTCGGTCATCGGGTTCAGTTTGGGATACTCGGCATCCCCTAATTTCATCGCCTGCGTGCCGCGATCCTTGGGTTTAAGCCGGCAGTCTCTCGCTTTTCGAGTTCCTTGAGAACAGCCGCCTTGGTGCCCTCCAGCACGCAATCTAGTCGTCGCAGGACGGTAAAAGGCAGAATGACCTTGCCGTAGTCGGATTGTTTGTAGTCGCCACGCAGGAGGTCTGCCACCGACCAAATAAAGGAAGAAAGGTTGGGTTCGGTCACGTTTTGGATGGATCTGGGATTGGAACTGCTAAAATCAATGTGCGGAGTCTAGCATAGGGTTCGTTCCGATGTGTCGGACTGTCTAAGCTATCAAATTCTAGCCGTATTTCGTGAAGCAATGAGTTGTAAAGCAAGGTTCTGACGCGACCGAGCGCCGCGGCTGGATGTCGTGCGATCGGTCGTTATGTCGCTGTGCTCTAATATAAACGAAAGATACTTAATAGAGCACAGCGACAATATCACGAATACTTATCGCGAGTCAACTTAGCTCCTCGCTCGCTAATACTAGCTCCTTCGCTTCTCTCGTCGCACCCACATTCATCCCAACAAATGCGGTGCGCCTCGCAAACGATCGATAGACGCGTTTTAATCGAATAGCCAGTATCGCCAGCCTTTTTCGATTTGGAAGCTTGCTGGCCACTGTTTTATAAGCGTGCGTAGAGATTGCCGATTTGCAGGACAACCAGGAGGGAGACTTTTCGTTTTCGTCGTTTTTCGCTCGTTTGTTTTCGATTTTGTTTGTTGTTTCAAGAATCAGAAACAAAAACCTATTCGCGAATTGACTAGAATCATTCTTCGGCTCATTTGCCACTCTTGAAGGGAATGAAATCATCGCGTCCAAAGCAGCCAAACAGCGCCAGTGTATTTATTACTGAGGTTCGGCAGAGTTATTTCATGAAAAGAGCTGAAGTGTCTCGGAGACAGTCGCAAATTGGCAAGCCCATGGCAATACGCGAGTTCAAGCCAAGATCGACCGCAAGGAAATCATCGCTAGAGTCGTTCGTAATGAAGGAAATCACAGTCATTCCCGATCCTGACGACATTAAAAAAGCGAAAGAAAAGGCCAAAGGAACGAAGTAGCTTAGTCTCCGCTTTGACGATTCGCAATCCAGTAGGATTTGGAGTTTCGTGCGGCCAAAGAGTACATCCAGAAGCGCGGTCTGCTTTTGCGTAGTCGTAGCTCACTTGTGATGATCGATCATTGCACGTCCATGTTTAACGACATCATTTCCTTCGACTGCTTTGCGGCGATGGGAGGAATAACTCAACTCCGACCAACGCGCCATCATAATGCCTAATTGGAATGCAAAGTCGGTCGGCCGCAATGATTATCGCTCCGTCGCGACATTCCGAAAAGCAATCGATGCTTCGCGTATGAGTCCAAGCCATCGTAAGATGTTCGAGATCCATGATGGAGGTCAACAGTTGGACCGCACGGACAGTCGATGCTTCGTTCGGGCCAATAACATGGCCCAACCCACAAGACTTGTCCAGTTCGTACAAATCTTCGTCATCGTGTAACAATAGAAACTGAATTGGATCCCATAGGCCACTCCCAAGAACGGGGCGTGCCAGTCCGTCGATCGTAACAATTGGGAGTTTGCGACAATCCGCAAATTGCCGAATCTTCGCCTCGCCGTCTCGTATCAACCGGCTTATTCGACAACGCAAATTCCTTGGTTTGGTTTTAGACGCCTCTAGCGATTCAACGGACGGCTGGCCGAAATAACTACTGCCAGGGGGAGATGGTTTTGGATTCATCGAATTTTCCTTGTAGCGAGAAACGAAAATGTAATTGTGTAGTTGCTGGTAAAAATACGTCGCTTCCGTGCACGAACTAGTCTTCCGCTGCGATCGCATCGATAACCTCCTGACGCTTATCAGGTGAAGTAGTAATTGACGCGGCATCGGTCATTTTCGAGAGGTGATGCAGGTCGATATCAAAAACGGTTGTTTTCAGTTTCTCCGCTGCTTTTCGGACCTGTTTTGGACCTTTATAGATTTTGGTATTGATCCAACCTTTCGTCTTTTTCGCGTACCACTTGGGACTAGCGAATGGCTTGACCTGCCACTTTGAGAAGGTTCTAAGCGCGTGGTAAGCAGTCGTATTAGCGGATGTGGTGGTTAAACAGTCGAAGTTCCGGGACGATATGACAAACGACAAGCCGTTGACCTCACTATCCAGCGATATGAATTCAAATGGGCTGCAACCGACTACCATTCGGGCGCGGTTAGCCTCAGACCTAATTGACTTGGCAACGACTTTGCAAACGTAACCGCAAAAGACCGATCCTTCATTTGTGATTTTTCTGATTTTCGCCGTCCAGTCGTTAACATCTGGCTTCTCGGTTTTGCGGATGTTCCGGCTATTCGCGATCGGTCGAGACTCTTTCGCGTCAGCCAAACAAATCATTGAACGGACAACTGACGCAAACGCTTCGAATTCTTCGGGATTCGCGAAATCAAATTGATTGTGAATTCCTTGAAGTGGTTCGGAGGAGATTCCGAAAAACGTTCCCCTCGCCTGCGATTCACTGTCGTTTTTCTCGGGTTCGCAATCTCGCGTTTTGAATACGACCCATTTTCTACCCGCCGAGTGTTTTTGGCGTTTCATGTACTCGAATTGGTGCTCAGTCATCCACTTTGAAAACACGAATGGCAATTCGGCAAAAGCGGTGACAATCGCGATACTCCATTCTGGCTCGACCTTTCGTTTTCTGCATGCAAGGCATGTCCATTGACTGCAAGCCACGTCCGTACCCATGAGTACTGGTTGCCCGTGCATGTTAAGTCGTTCGAACAGGATCTGATGGGTGCACCCCCTCGAAATGTCGTAGTCGGCGTCAACCCCTTGAGTTCGTCGATTGACCTGCAATAGGTGTGCGCTCAACGAAATGTCTTCTGCGATTTCCTTTGCTCGCTGGACATTGCGTGGCTTCGATTCCGCGCGAACTTGTGATTCAAAATGATCGAGCATTTTTCGACCGATCTCGAACCTAGCAGCATCATCTAGTTCATGACCTTTCCCTTTTGTTTCCTCTTTCCACCAATCGTTAACATCTTTGTGTTCGGTGGGAGGAGAAACGACGTGAATTTGCCGCCCCAATACTTCCTGAAGTTCACGACCTTTTTCGGTTACTTCTTCTCGCGGTGTTTTTCGCCCTGGCTTAGGCTCGTCATTCTCTAGAATTAAATAGATTCTCGTGTTCGACGAGAGTTGAGACAGGATCTTCGCAAGTGGCTTTAAGTTCGCCGCCCTCGTTGATCTAGCAATGCCGATAATTCCAGCCGAGTCTGCGGCCGCGGCGTCCCCTCCACCTTCAACGAGAAGGCACGCGTTGTGATGGCTTGGTTGCCAACCATCATCCGTACGACGCCCAAATGAGAAGCCTCGTCTGCCCTTTAAGAATATAAATCGTTGCGAACTTCCATCGTCATTTATTCTCGGAACATCAAATCTCTTTGCGAGCCCAACAATAAACATCGGATCTTCCGGGTTTCGCTCTGGAGTTACGAAACCGGTGCCATCGTGAAAACACCCTAGTTCAACTAGCGAATCGATGGTGACGCATCGCCGAGCAGCCGTTTCTGAAAGACTCTCTGCTTGTCTTCGAGATCGAACGTAAGCCAGCAAGAACAATTGCCGAAACTCGTTCTTCGGTCTTGCGTCTGGGGCGGCCGTTGCCGTAAAGCTCCATGATGGTTCTCCGGTGTTCGGCGAGCTGGATTTGACATGCATTCTGTCCCGATTGTCAGTTAAGAAATGGTAGTATGCACCATTGTTCGCCTGCTTTGGGCTTTGCACTTTCCAGCACAGCACGACATTGTCGTCGCTTGAGATACCGCATTTTTTGCGAGTTTCGCAGATGGGGCACTGGGCTGACGTACGCCAGCCATTTTTTTTCGTGGCAGATAATGGCGTTACCGTTGATATTTTTTCGGCTGAAGTCATAATTCATGCGTGGTGTTTTTTGAGTAACGTTTGAAAGCAACACAGCGCAGTCCCGAATGCCTCAACCTCAATCGAACTGCAATTTTGATACTCGCGATTTTGGTCGCGAAATGATCATCCGAGAGGTCATGACAAACATCATGGCCTTTCGTCGTTTAATGACTGTTGACAGCCGACGACTAAGCCACTGCCACTCTCTTTCGGCCTTTTCTCACAGGAGCGGTCAACCGATCAATCTCAGCATCAGCCTGTTTCGTTCGATGCGAAGAGCTCGCTTTCGCTGGCATTGCAGCTTGGGTTTGTGCTTCGAAAAAACGCCGAACTGCCTCGGCAGAAGTCATCCGTTTCCCACCCGATTTTACGAACTCCAAAAAGTCTCCCCGGATCCCATACTGACTATGGCGCCAGGGCACCGAGAGTGATGGACGCGTTCCGGTGACTGTCTCGTAAGCATCGCACAATGAAAGGAGTTTTTCTCTGTTTTCTAAGATCTTTCTCATGGTTGTCTCGCAAAAAGTGAAGTGGTTTGCAACTCAAACTTTTTTACGATGGGGCGAAGCGCACACAATCTATTTGTGGGTGTGCGATCAACAAAGTTTGGACGGCAAACGAAAAGGCACAGTCAACCGTTTCGGAAAATTTTTGACCGCACAGAAATTTGCAATAACAGTCTGATCTGTGCGATTAGCTTTTTGGCTTTTTGCGTTTTGCCGCTTGGTCTAGCCTCTTTATAACGGTATCAACTTGCGCCACCGTCTGGATACACATCCCTTGGCTTGATCCTGATGTTATCCTGCGTTTCTCCGGGTCTGGAAAACGCTCCATAACTGAAATGAGAATCAACTGACGATTTGCTCTGTCTCCATTCTTGCGTGATTCCAGCCACGCCATGTAGATGTACTCTTCACATTCGGAAGTCACGATTTTGGGATTGGCTTCATCAGTGACAGCGGCAGGTAAAAGAAGCATTTCGCAAAGCAAGTCTAATAATACGCCATACTGACGATGAATCCATCGGCGAACTTCGGGATTGGACCTTTCAAATGATCCACTCCGAATCTCCCATTCTGACAGTGTCGGAAACACTCCTTCGCCTAACTCTGCGGATACTATTGAGTCGATCAGGCCTGGCTTGAACATTCGGTACCTGCGAGTAACCTCGATTCCTTCTGCATCAACTTCGATGCATTGTTCGTCTTGTGTTTCAGACGCATATCCTGCTAGCAAAAAAAACTGAAATCCTAAGGGAAGAAAGCTGAACTCAGTTGAATTTTCACGTTCTCTCGCAACCTCCGCTTCCTTTAACGCAATCATGTAAAGCAGGTCCTCACGGACCATGGAAAGACAGCCGTGATCGAAGGCTTTTGCGATAATATCCCAACAATCTGCGGCTAACTCGTTTTCCAATAAGTCGTAATTGGATGGTAGTGGCAGTTCATTCCATCGTTTCGCCAACGATCGAAATTGCATTGATAAAGCGAGTGCTGTTAAGTCCATTGCAGTTTGCCTTTCATAGTGAAAATCGCTGTCAGCTCCAATCGTCCCGAAAGGCATTAAGGAACGCTTGGAGCCAACGCGGGGTAGCTACTCCCCTGGCGATAAGTTCAGTTTATTGTGCCGAGAGTCGTTTTGGTTGTCGACCCTGGTTATTACAAAGCCGAAGAGTGCCGTCTTCGTCCATTGTTCTTAGTTGACCGGCGAGCTCGCTTGCCGTTCGATCCGCAGCGTTCAAAGCATGCCCGTTGGCCTGAACGCCATAGCGTCTCAACACCTCGATAATAGCTTCCGATGTTGCGAGCTCGATCGATTTAATGGGAATAGTTTGATCGCTCATTATCCGATCCTCCTGGCTGCTACTCGAGCTTTCTCCGCATCGCGTTCCGCATAGATTTCAGTGGTATTCGCTGATGAATGCCCCAAAAGAACTTGCGATTCCTCAAGACCGAATTCCCTACGAACGCGGGTACCGAATGAATGGCGGAGTTGGTTGGGAGACCAGCAATTCCGTTTCTTCCACGCGGATGCGTCGGCTTCCGAGAGACCCTCCGGAATAGCAGTAAGACATGCCCTGGTTATTGCTCGAGCATAAGATGTTCGTGTATACCTACGACCAGGATGGACGCCACACTTCGGAGGAATCAATCCTTGCCGACGTTGCTTCCTTCTCGTTCCTGGCTTATCGCCACATGACATTGGAGTTGTTCGGTCGTCATTTGCTTTTTGCCGTCGCTTTCTTTCGGATTCGGCCGGAGAAAAACAGAATGAATCAGCAGCACGTAGAAGATACGGCGCCAAAATGGCTTGAGCCTTCGGACCTACGAAAATGATTCTCGACTTTCCACGCCAAGCGTTCTTGTGTTGGGTAAGTCGGATTTCCCAAATGTCGCGAGATCGATCAACCAGGGATGGAGTAATTGAGCAAACTTCTGTTGGTCTGCATCCTACCAATCGTTGAAACCGAACCATATCCGCTACGATAGGAGGCAACTGAGGAATCGTTTTGTCCACTAAAGCATCGTCGACAGGTAAGATCGGATCCATTTCCCTGGCTGTGGTTCGCCCTCGTTTGAGTGGTTCGATTTCACGCAGGAGGGCACCGATAGTTGGCGGTACCAGTTCTTCACCAGCTCCCCACCGAAAGATTCGGACCAGACGCTTCATCGTTTCATTAACGTAGGACCTTGCCTTGCCCTCAAGAACCATTTCATTACGAATGGCTTTGAACTGCAACGAACCAAACTCAGCAGCCACTGTCGGCCCATAGAGCTTTCTGATTCGGTTTCCCAACCTTCCGTAGTGCCCGAACTGCGTGTTGTCTTTGCCATAGTGTTTTTTGGCAAAGCGGAGGAATGCCGCGATCAATTCGGAAACGGAGTAAATGCCGTTTCCAGGTTTCTTGACCGCTCCGTCAACAGCAAGGTATTCCGACAGAAGTCTCCGATAGAGCTTCTTGGATTCAGGAGAACCGTAAACGCCGAGGTAGTGGTCTCGACCGCTAAGAGTGCAGACTGCTTTTCCAGACGGCTTGTGAAGACGATAAGAGGGGGTTCGAACCATTGCGCATGCCCTTTCAGATAGTGCCTTTCGAGCCCGAAACCGGTAAATACCGAGTTTCGAGTTTTCAAAACAGCGCTCTGGTCACATGACCAGGTAAGGGTTTTCGCCTGCAAATCGCTTGGTAAAGTGAGGAGTACCCCAGACAGAATTCGAATCTGTGACCTCAGCTTTAGGAAAGCCGCGCTCTATCCAACTGAGCTACTGGGGCATCAATGAAAACACAGGGGAAAAACTTGCTTTGCACGCTTTTTGCATCTCGTGATACCAAAAGGGAACCCATTTTTTTGCCCTGCGCCAGTTCAAGACCGATATTGTACCCATGAGCAACAAACCATTCTACTGGGTCGTTCGGTGTACCGTTGGTTTATTCGGTTTTGAGCAGAAGAAGCGCGACGGCCCACGCGCTATCGTCTTCGTCGTGCCAGGGATTCCAGAGCTCGATTTCACCCGTACTCGGATTCTTTCGGTGGTAGTTCAAGATTGGTTGCTTGGAGGAATTCGTTGGGCGTGAACGGCTTGCCGTAGCCTCTCTCGCACACCCGCCGAATTTCGACAATTTCCTCCCATACCGGTATGTCACACAGGTTTAGGTGATGCGATTTAGCAAAGGTTGGCCGGAACCAAAACGTCGTAGGTTCTCGATAAAATGCTCGACCAATCCTGCCATCTCGCGGTCGTATCCGCCGGCTGAGTGTGGTGTAATATAGCAATTGGGTGTTCGCCACAACGCATGACTGGGCGGTAATGGTTCGGGCGTCATGACGTCCAAATAAGCTCCGGCTAACATTCCCGACCGCAGGGTATCTTCCAACGCGTTTTGATCCACGGTCGCGCCCCGTCCGATGTTGTAGAAATAGGCCCCTCTCTTCATCCTTTGGAATTTGCTTGAATCGAAGTACGCCAGCGTTGACCCATTTGCGGGCAAGACGTTGATGATGTGATCCGCTTGCGGCAAATATTCTGCAAGCTGCGATTCCTCGATCAGTTGGATCGCTTCGTCTCCTCGTACGCGACGTCGTATACCAATCAGCTTCATTCGAAAGGGAGCAAGCAATTCGCACAACCTCGCCGCAATTTCACCGTACCCAAAGATGAGGGCCGTCTGTCCGTTCAGCAGAAAGGATCGCTCGCGACGCTCTACAGCCGGCCAGGAACAATCTGTCCGTTGTGTCTCAAGCGATTCCGGCAGCCGACGGGCGAAGGCCATCATCATGGCCAGCATGTGCTGTGCGCAGGGTTCGTCGTATACGCCAGAACTTGTGGTCAGAAATGCGTTACGCGCTTGCAACGCCTCACGAAGATCATCGCGATCGTAAGGTGTGTAACCGGCTGTCGTCAAATGAATCCATTTCAGTTTTGGAGATCGAATGATTTGATCTGCATCGGGCTGCCCAAATGCGATGTCGGCTTGTGCAAGCTGAGAATCTGGGGGGCACGATTTGAGATTAAGCGAACTCATCTCGGTAGCATAGAAGAGGCGATGTGGAAGGACAGACGCGGCTAGCTGCTCAGCCTCTTTGACGGGAAGATTGGCGTTGGTCCAAATCGTGAATTGCGGTTGCTCCATGCTGTAAACTGCCTTTCTAGTGCGGCATCAATCCTGAAAGTCGTCATTAAACCCAAATAGCTAGCAGTATCGAGGATTTTCAGCACTTCGGCAATCGCTTCTGGAACACGAAAGTTGTTCTCGTGTTTTCGGATCGCTGTGTATACTAGTCGGGTGTTCGGTTTTTTGGACGGTGATCTCCACGTACGGCATAACAGATGGGTCTATTCGACAAATTATTCGGAAAGAGCGTCGATAATAATCGGGCTGACATTGAACTTCGATTTGAACGCATCCGTTCGGCTGTTTCGGGCACAATGAGCAATTTCTTTGTCGCCAAAGATCGATTCAACAACAATCAAATCGTTGGCGTGAAACTCTGCGATATCGACAAGGTTGAATTCTTTGAAAACAGATTCAAAGGCTTGAACAAACCGTCGGAAGGGGAAATCGCGATGGGGATGATCCACCCCAACATCGCCAAGACCCTGGAATACGGCCTTTCCACCAAAGGTCAGCCGTATCTGGTGATGGAGTTCGTGGACGGTCCAGGTCTGCAGGTGCTCATCCAACAGCGGGAGGAAGAGAAACTCAAAGGTCGTAGGCTTAGCATGATCACGCAAATGGGCGAGGCTCTGCATTATGTTCACCGTCGGGAGTTCATTCACAGAGATATCTGCCCTCGAAACTTCATGTGCACTCAAGATCTAGAAACGGTAAAACTCATCGATTTCGGTCTTACCTTGCCCGCGACCAAACCGTTTATGGTGCCTGGCAATCGAACGGGTACACCACTCTACATGGCAACCGAGATTGTTCGCCGTCGCGCGACCGATCAACGCGTCGATATCTTTTCCTTCGGAGTCACCTGCTATCACTTGGTCACGTTGGAACTGCCATGGCAAATCTCAGACACGACAGGCAAAGCCGCATTGCATCATGATACCTCGCCACCCCAAGAAATCCTTGAGTTGCGTCCCGATTTGGATAAATCACTGGCTAGCGCCATCATGGCCGCCATCAAGCCAAACCCCGACGAGCGAATTCAAGATATGGAAACGTTCTTGCGACAGATTCGAAGTGTGAAACAGTCGCCATGATTTGCGGGGTGGGGTAACTCCAAAGCCGTGAGGAAATCAGAGTCTCGAAGCATGATTGAGCTTTAAGGCGCGTACGCCAATAACGCTCAAGTCATCTGGCTTGCAAGGTTGCCCTTCGATTCCAAGCATCCGTTGATACGCCAAATCGGTAACCGAGCCAAGCGATTGACGCAGCTTGCCTTTTCGCATCCCGCCCACGACCTCGTCGATACTCAAATTGTCGAATAACCCGTCACTCGCTATGACGACGGTATCGCGTTGCAACAGTGTTACAGCCGGTCCGATTTCAATTCGCATACTTGCACTGCCGACGACATTGGAGACAAGGTGCCGATCCTCGTGGTGCATGGCGTCATCTGCCGCCAGCATTCCGGACTCCACAGCAAAACCTACCGGCGAATGGCTAACCGATTGGTATCGAATGCGGCCTCGGATGCCCGTTACCAAAATCATCGAATCGCCGACGTGATAAGGTCGAATCGTACCTCGGTGGTATTCTACGACTGCAATCGTGCAGGCCGCACCGATCTTGAGCTCTTGAACTGCGATATTCGCTTGCTCAATGCCGTCCACAATGGCCACCCGCAATCTATCTGGACCACTTTCATTGCGTTCAATCGAGTCGGTCAGCACTTGCAGTGCCAACTCCGACGCTTGCTCACCACCTCGATACCCGCCACAACCATCGGCAATCGCGAAGACCGCGGTTTCGTCGTCGACTCGAATAATCGCTACGGCATCCTCGTTGTAGGTCTCCTTAGATGGACAGCGTCGCGAATAGGCGCAGGCTTCCCAAAGAGCTTCCTTTTGTGAAAGGAAGTCACTTTTTTCTTCGCGAAGCAGAAACTGGTGATGTGATACTGTGGACATAGTTACAAAGGTTCGGCAAGTATCCCATTAAAGCAACCGTACTTTTGGGTCTGTCTCAAAAATGAACTCCAAATTATGGGTTACGCAATCATGAGCGAAGGAGACTCACCCCCCGAAGGTGGCTGCTCTACTCGTGGAAGTGTATCGATAGGGACAATTCTAACGCTCTATTTCGCATCGCAATGCCGAATGCGCGCTTGGAAGGGATTGCTAGCATTGTTCGTCCGGACGCCTTGGTAGTCTAGGTAAACTTTTCCGATTAGTTCGGTTCTGCTAAGCATCGGGGTGATGACAATCCGATGGATCTCCTATGCAACCGCGGGCTCAACGCGTCCACAAAAGCAGAAAGGGTAGCTCAACACTCCGAGCCGAGAATCTCGACTTCGTGTTGAAGATTACGGCACGGAGTGCCGTGCTACACTAAACATCGATAAGTCAGTACCCTAAAGGAACATGGGATTCGAGCATGGACTCAAAGCTCACTGAAGTTTACGCCGATAGACTGTTGCGTCGCGAATGGATCGTCGCAAGCATTGCAGTCGCTTCCTCGTTGGTCTGGTCGTCCGCCAAGTCCACCTGGGCCAAGCCGAAAGACAAGTCGGATGCGTTGGCTACTGGCTTGTTTCGCGTTCGGTCCGTTCTCGACATCGCGGGTGAGATTCGGCTCCGGAGCCAAACCAACGACGCGACAAGCAAAGGTGGAAAAGTCATCACTGCGAAAACGGCCCCTATCAAGGCTAGTTCAACGGTCGACTTCGACGAGCAATTCGAAACGTCTGGGCAACTGAAACTCTGCAAATCCTATCAGCATTATCACGAATCCACCTCCGAGATTCAGATCGATCGGCACGTTACCAAGACGAGCCTTCGCGAACAATGCCGCGACATCCTTCGGGTCGGCACAGATCAAGGGATCATGGCGGCATGCCCTGATAACCCACTCTTCGCGGCCGAACGGGATTTGATAGAAGGCCCTGTCAATACGATGTTCCTGGACCAACTGCTCACAGACAAAGAAATAAACATCGCGGACAAATGGACGATCGACGCCGAAGTCGCGTGTCGCTTGCTCAATATGGACGCGATTCAAGATGGCAAGTTAGTCATGTGCTTGGTCGCGGCAGATGAGGAAAATGCCCACATGGAATTGACAGGGACGCTTTCGGCCTCCGTTCGCCAAGTGCCGACAACCCTCAAGATCGAAGGAAAAGCAAAACTCGATCGCAAGGGTGGTTACATCTCGTGGTTTGCCGTCAAC
>JBBRJI010000051.1:0-14670 GCA_038219625.1 Pirellulales bacterium
TCGTCCAGCAAGCCTTTTTCTTACTTTTGTCGTATCCCTGCTGGTTACCGTATTGATTTCAGTCGTCTTGGCCGTTGCAGCCGTGATCATGCTCTTCTTGGCGTGCGTTGGCGTATTCGGCGGAGGATGGTGATCGTTTAACGGCAATGCCGTTCAATGAAGCCCAATTTCGCAAAAACTTCGTTTAACCGTTAGCCGTAGGCGTACGTTCTAGGCTCCGCGATCTCACGCATGACCAAAGACTTTGGAACGTCTTTCTTGCCTCGTTCCTTTTCGAGATCTGCGAGGCTCCTGCGCAGCTTGATAATCACTGTCGATTCTTTGCGCTCGACCGGCGAAGACGTTTCGTAATCACCGACCAATGCGGACATGCGGAATCGGCCGATCGTGCGTGCGTTACCGAAGGTTTGGACTAGGCGAAAAGTCAATTGCTTCGCTCCCGTTAGTTCCTTTGGCTCAGCAATTCGAAAGGCGGCCCAATGCGGACGCTGGAACTGAGATTCGATCGCCCAAGCCGACTTGGGGTCGCTATCGATGGCGTTGGCGACATCGTAGTTTTTTTGTGAGAAGTCTGCTCGCGCGTCCGTCAATTCGATCGATTGTGACGTGGATTCGTCTGAGGAGACAGCAGCAAACGATCAACCCACCGATCTATAGCCGCTGGTAGATCCGCAGCTGCATCTGCTGCGAAAGCATCCACTTCTGCGGGCGTGGGTGGCAATCCAATCGTATCCAGATAGAGTCGGCGAGCCAGAGTATGAAGTTCGGGCGGCGGAGCGATGGCAAGCCCATCCGAGTCCAATCGCTTTTGAATGAAGTAGTCGATAGGATGTTGAGTCGGCTGATTCGCCGACAAAGCGACTAGCGGTTTGGTTGGAGCGACGTAAGCCCAATGTTTGTTTGAGGCCATTTGGGAGAACAACTGGCCGCCACTCGCGATCCATTCGCGAATGCTAGAGACCTCGCGATCTGTTAGGACGGCGCCACGTTTGGGCATGACCTCATCGTGCCCTTTGGGTAAGCGATTTCCGAATTGCAACCTACAATGTAAACTTTCAGAACGGTTATCAAGTTGGGAGAAATGATATTGACGGAGAGTCTTTTGTGAGCCAAGAATCAGACTGGAAGAGGTTTCGAAGCCTGATCCCGACGGTGCGAGAAAGGTATTTGGCCGAACAAAACGCGATGCTTCTCAAGATCCTAACCGATCCAAATCGAAGTGAGACGGAACGATTTTGGGATGCATTCAATCGAGGGATCGAGGTTCGCGAAATACTCACCGCTTGTCTCGATGGCCACTCGAGATCGAAAATGGTCCTTTCCATGCGGTTGATGCTTCGAGCGAACATGCTTCGTCAAGACGATCTGGTAAGCTTTAGCGACGAACTTCAGGAGCGATTGAAAATTGAGTTCTGATCGAAAACTCGCCGGCGACAGTGAAAAAAAAGGTAGAAGAGGGACCCTATGGAATATCTTGGCTGGCTTCTCGTTGGACTATTGATTGGTGGCGGTAGTGTTTTCTTTGCGTTGCGGTACAAGTCGGGTTTTTTTGGTGGAGGCGAGAGTGAATCGGTTGTGCCGCTATTGTCGAAGCATTTTCATCCAGTCGCCACAACAAACGTGACGATCTCGGAACGAAAGTTCCCCTTCCGCGTGCGAGCAGACTTGCAACGGGCAATCGACCGACTATTCACCGAAGAGACAAAGATCTTGCACTTTTGTGGCATTCGAAAAGATTTTGCGCACGAAGAGGTGTCATTGACCGATTGCCTAGTTACAAGTTCGCATTACCCGACAGTGTCCGTTCCTCCTCAGTATGAAGAGCTTGATGTTGGGGATGCTACGCCGGTTCGCGTGTTGAAAATTGGCCTATGGCTTCTTGAAAAGCGAGGCGTTCGTTTTGCTGTACTGTTATCCCCTGCCGGCGGTCGTTATGAAGGAGTGACGGGGATTCAGTTTCAGGTTGGGACGCCAAACTCACCCGAGGGGACGCAGATTTCTCATGATTTCTTCAATCATTTGGAAAAGGCCGTTCTTAATGCGGAATCGTACCGAGGAAAGGTCCTTTCACTGGAACAGGCACCCCATTCCTACACCGGCGAATCTTCCGGCATTACGGTACACAAAATCCGAACGGTCAGTCGCGATCAGTTGGTCTTGCCTGAGTCGACTCTAAAACTACTGGAACGCAATGTGATTCAATTTGTTAAGCAGCGCGAGCGACTTACCAGCTTCAAGCAAGAAACAAAGAAAGGCATCCTGTTGTGTGGACCTCCGGGAACCGGAAAAACCCATACAATTCACTACCTGATAAATGCATTGAAAGATCATACGACGCTTTTGATCTCGGCGGAACAAGTCGGATTGTTGAGCGAATACATGACGCTCGCCCGATTGCTCCAGCCGAGCATCGTCGTCATCGAGGATGTTGATCTGATTGCCCGGGATCGAGCCAACTTGAATGGTCCGTGTGCCGAAGCCATGTTGAATAAACTGCTCAATGAAATGGACGGCCTGAAACCAGATGCGGATATCCTTTTCATACTTACAACGAATCGGCCCGAAACGCTCGAAGCAGCATTGGCATCGCGACCTGGACGCGTGGATCAAGCAATTGAGTATCCACTCCCTGATGACATCGGTCGACACAAGTTGATCCTTCTTTATTCGCAAGGCGTACGAGTTGCTGACGAAGTCGTCACGGAAATGGTTCGCCGCACCGAAGGTGTCAGCCCTGCTTTCATTAAAGAATTAATGCGAAGATCGGTTCAATTTCACGTTGAACGCAATGGAACTGGCGACATTAGCATGGAAGATGTCACTAGTGCCTTAGACGAAATGCTTGCTTGCGGAATCAACTTAAAGTTGCTCGGTGCAAAACTGCCGATTGGATTCAATGGATGAATGGAAAGTGTCGAATCGCACTGGATCGTCCGGTGCAATGGTTGGAGAATCGCTGTGTTGTGAAAAACCCGATACGTAAGTGAGGGACCCGCTAGCCCTCGAAAAACAAGGACTTTGGTCGCGTGTTCAACAACAAGCGATTATGAATGACACAACTACACCGTGACGGGAGCATCTCGTTTTTTGGCTAATGCTATGTATTGCGATTAATTGCTAGCGATCACGGTTTGGACTGTTTTGCCATTATATTGGTTCCCTATTGCTTCGTGGTTGTGATGATTGAGTTTTCAGCACATCACGGAGGCTACGATGGGAGAATGGACAGTGAACGGTCGCGATGGAACGATAGTCGTTGATGCACGACAAATGATGGGCATGTTTTTTGGCGAAGTGTTTGAAAAAGCATTACCTTCAACAGTGACGGTGGTTGTTTCGAGACCAGAAGCTATGAATGAGACAATTGGTGGCAAGAAAACAATTACGAGTATTCTTGAGGGGCGAGAGTGTGTGGAGTCGTTCGAGAAAAATGGAGTTTTCGTTTCGAAATGGGCGTTGCGAGAGGTGGTGGGATTAAACAGAATTACAGTACTAAAACATCGCGGTGGCAAACCAGGGCCACCAGAGGAAATTTTGAGCTTGCAGTCTATTAAGGGTGGTTGGACTCCAGAGAAAGATAAGGAAACAGCTCTGTCTCATCCGGTTAGACGTATAATCGATTGGTGGCAGGCAAGCGATACTGTTTGGGTTCCTAAAAAGGTTCGAATTATTGCTCGAATTAATAAAGATATGGATTGCGAGGCAAGTTTTGTTATGCGATGGGCGTTTGGGGATGCAGTTTCTGACCGCGTCTTCAAGGACCCACGGGGGAAGAAACCTGAAGATCTGCTTTCGAGAATCAAGTATGAGGAGTTCCCATCGATTCCAGTTTCGGAAAAATAGGTACATCCATTCCAACAGTGCACAGCATATTTTTCTGAACGAAGAAAAGCCTGCCATGGCCAAATTTGCTTTTTGAATGCGCGCGTAAGTTCAGCGCGACCACCAAATGGTCGTTTGTTTAACCACTTCGTGAGGTTTCAAAGCCTGATCCCGACGGTGCGAGAACGGTGATTCGAACAGCCAACCCATAGCGTTGACCCTCATTCCAGAGCAGCCGCGTGCCGCAACGATTTGGGATCGCCTGCGGCATACATTTTGCCGGATTCCGAGTCTACGTAGATCATCACCGGATTACCGATCGGACCATTGGTGGTTTTTAGGGTATGGCCTCGCTCGGCTAGATCCTTGCGAGTTTCCTCGGGAATATCCGCATAGACGGTCAATTCATTCCGAGCGACAAATGCCGCATTGCGATCCGGGTTCGGATCAAACGAGTCCTGGTGATGCGCAGTACTGAACCGTGGGGCAATCACCGCCTCGGCCGGGAGCATTCCGAAATGAATATGGTTGAGCAAAATATTCAGGGTCGTTTGATCCTGAAGGTCGCCACCGGCAACACTTATTGCGATGATCGGTTTTCCATTCTTCAAGACCAATGTTGGCGTGAGGGTTATACGAGGCCGTTTTCCAGCTTCGACGCGATTCGGATGCCCCAAGGAAGTGTTTAGACTGCGAACACGATTGCCGGTGTTCACTCCGGATGGCCCCGGGGTATTGGTAAGCATATTGCAACTGGGAGTGGCCGCGATCATATTCCCCCAGCGATCAGCAACCACACAGGTTGTTGTATCCTGTTTCGGAATCGTTTCCTGAATGTCTTTCGGCAGCAAACCTGCCTTCAAGGCAAGGGAATGTTCTGGACTACCAGGCCGACGTTCCAATGATGCCCGACGTGGATCGATAAGCGCTCTTCGAATGTTGGAATAGTCGTCGGACAATAGCTTTGACATCGGAACTTTCGCAAAGAGCGGGTCCGCGTAGTATTCGTCCCGGTCTGCATAACCTAGCTTCATCGCTTCGGTCACAACATGAATAAAGTCGCTCGACAGATGTTTCATCGATCGCAAGTCGAATCCTTCAAGCAATTTCAAGTTTTGGCAAAGAACTGGACCTTGCGTCCATGGACCGCACTTGTAGACCGCGTAGCCAAGGTAATCCGTGAAAACTGGATCTTCGATGCGAGTCACGTGCGCTGCCAAGTCTTGCTTGCGAAGCCAAGCGCCAGTCTCGATGTACCAGGCTTCGAGTTCGTCGGCGATGTCCCCGCGATAGAAACGATCGCGGGCCGCGACTAATTTTCGCTCCCGCGTACCACCTGTATTGGCCTCTGTTTCGACCAGTTTTCGAAGCGTGATTGCTAATTTCGGATGCCATTCCGCTTTGCCCGCATCGAGCAGTGCCAGCGTGGGCGCAACGGCTTCGGCAAATGAAATCGTGCCGTAAACTTGAAGCAAAGTGATGATCGCGTCAACGGCGGAAGGAGTGGGTGCCGCTTTCATGCTTCCCTTGGAAGGAATACCATTTTCATAGAACCACTTTATGGCCTCAGGGTCTCTTGGTGACCCTCCGATTCCACTGATGGATTTGACTTGATTCGATTTGGCATCGAAGACGAGGATGGGGACTTCACCCCCGATGGCGAACATACCGTAGTCGGTTACGGCCAATGCCAGAATCGTTGCCGCCGCCGCATCGGCAGCATTGCCGTCTCGTTCCAAGATCAAAATACCCGCTGCAACGGAGTCCGAATGGCCGGCTGCGACTGCTCCTCGCTGACCGGTCGCTTGCCAACCAATTTCCATGGCGGGTACCCCAACCACCCACCAAGTCACCAAGAACACGGCTATGATAGTAGGTTGCATGAGCATCTGCCCTAGCCTTAAGTTCGACTGCCACTTCCCTTCCATTTCCAACCTCCCTTTTCTCGAAAAAAACAACTCAAATGCGCCGATTCAACTGCTTGCTAAGTTTGGTATTTCTACTTTCCGCCGACACCATGATATCCGCTCAGCAGCTCGCCGCGGAAGAATACGCCGTTCATCCCGATTCTTTGCAAAAACCCGGCGTACCCGAAGGAACGATATTGCAAGGGACTTTTAAGAACTCGAAAGTCTTTCCAGGCACGGTTCGAGACTACTGGATTTACGTTCCCAAACAATACCATGGCTCGAAGTCTGCCGCTCTCATGGTATTTCAAGATGGAGGCGGATACGTCAAACGCAACGGAGGAGCCAATGTACCCAACGTCTTCGATAATCTTATCCACAGCGGCGAGATGCCGATCACGATTGGGTTGTTTATCAATCCCGGAATCGTGCCAGCCAAAAACGAAGATAGCCAAGCCCGGTTCAATCGGTCTTATGAGTATGACAGCGTCGACGATCGCTACTCCCGATTTCTCATCGAAGAATTCATTCCGATGATCGTGGCGGAGCACAAACTGAACTTGAGCCAAGATCCTAACGATCGTGGGTTATGCGGTTCCAGCTCCGGCGGCATCTGTGCCTTCAATGTCGCCTGGCAACGCCCGGACGTTTTTCGACGTGTTTTTACCACCGTTGGCACATACGTGGGATTGCGCGGCGCCCACGAGCTTTCCACGATCATTCGCAAGGCAGAACCCAAACCGCTTCGAATCTATTTGCAGGACGGTTCAAACGACAACAATATCTACGGTGGCGACTGGTGGATGGCCAACCAAGCCATGCTGCGGTCATTGGAATTCTGCGGTTATGAAGTGGAACATGCTTGGGGCAATGGCGCTCATAGTGGCAAACACGGTGCAGCTATTTTCCCGGACGTGATACGATGGCTTTGGAAAGATCATGGCAAAGTTCCGGTGACCACTCATCTCGAAAAATCGAAGAGTGAAGCCAAGAAATTTCTTGTGGAAGGCTCCGATTGGGAACTTGTCTCGTCAGGACATCAGTGGGCTGAGGGATTGGCTGTCACCGAAGATGGCACTCTGTATTTTACGGATGTTCCAGCCTCGAAGCTCTATAGCCTGACGCCCGAAGGCAAACAAACGCTGCTTGTCCAAGACACGGGCGAGGCCAACGGTATCGCATTGGGACCTGACGGAAAATTGTACGGTGCGTCCAGCAAAGTCAAGCAGATTCGAGCCTGGGACTTGAAGACGATGCAAATGGAAGTCGTGTCGGAGGGTACGAACAGCAACGATCTCGTGGTAAGGCATGATGGAACCATCTATTACACAGATCCTGTCGCCGGAAAGATTTGGATGATCGATGGCAAAACGCGCCAGCGACGTGACGTGGATAGCTTCCGCGATTGCAACGGCATTGCGTTGAGCGCGGATCAAACGCAACTGTTCGTCGCTCATTTCCCTGGTCGATTTGTTTATGCATTCACAATCGCTGACGATGGTTCGCTCGAGAACAAGCAACCCTACTTTCACATGGAAATACCCACCAATGATCCGTCCGGTCGACTTGATGGAATGTGCGTGAGCACCGACGGTTGGTTGATCTCCGCAACGGAAGCGGGTGTGCAGATTTGCGATCAGCCTGGACGAGTCCATTTGATCATGTCGTTGCCATACGGATCGAAACGGCCATGCTATGCACGTTTTGGTGGACCTGACAATAAGACGTTGTACGTTGCAAACGTCGACAAGATTTGGAAGCGCAAAACGCAATTGGTCGGCGCCAAGCCTTATGCGCCACCTGTCAAGCCGCCCAAGCCTCAACTGTAGCACACCCAGCCCGTTGGGCTGGGCTAGGCAAACGAACGGGGCGTTGCCCCTATTTCGCGGAGCGAAAGGCGACAATCAGTGCTGCTCGAATGAAAAATTGCGATACCAAACTTCGCTACCATGATCGGTTAGCATCAGCTTTCCACGTGGTTGCTGACTGAAGCCTTCGTATTCACTAAATTTACTCTCGCTGATGCGCTTTTTCCATTCGTTGTCGCCAACCGTTGCGGCGACGACCTGTTGACCGTTGAGCCAGTGCTCAATTTGATTATCGCGAACGACAATCTTGGCTTGATTCCATTCGCCTGCTGGTTTGAGTTGCTTGGACGAATTCGGTTCGTAAAGATCATAAAGCGCACCGGTGCTATTGCGAGGTAGCATTTTCCTTTTTCCCGCGTCGTCGTAAATTTGATATTCGCAGCCGAGTACTTTGTTGCCATAGGAACGCACACGGTATTTCACTCCGCTGTTACCGCCGGCAGCAATTTTCCATTCAAAGGTGAACGTAAAGTCGCCAAATTCGTTAGCCGTAACGATATGTCCCGAGCCTTTGCCATCCTTCTTGAGATGAATCATTCCATCGACCACTTCCCACCCATCGGTTACCGGTTTTCCGTCGGTCTTCGTCCAAGCGGCAAGCGACTTGCCATCGAAAGGATTGGGTGGATCATATGCCTGGACGGAATAGCTTGGCGTCGCAGACACGAAAGCCACCAATAGGAATGCACTGAGCTTCCGCGTTGTTGGTTGACCGGAAGAAACAATGTGTTGAATCAATTCGGAAGAGAAAATGAGAGGGAACATGGCGGGAATCCTGCGAAATCGAATGAGAATATTACTATTTGAGTCAGCATAAGCGATATGGGAAAGTTGAACTCGGACGGAGACAGTATTATCGATTTTGTCATGTTTTGGAATGGAATTCTAGATATGTAGGAAACTATCCCCCATATAGAGTTACTATTTTCATTGGCCTTATTCGTACTCGTGCTCGGTCCGATGGACGGTACCGATACCCATCTCGATTGGAAATTGGAGATGCCTTTTTACCATTCTCAAATGGTGCCTCATTGAGGCCTGCTTCCTTTCCGAATATGCTGATCCCGGTAAGAGAGAAAACCGACCACAAAATTGTTCCTGTTAGAAACACTCATAGCATGGCCAAAAAGAAAAGCGGAACGCCAACAGACATACTCGCTTCGTCCTCCAGCGGAATGACTAGCCCTGTCCCGGGGATGGGGACAATGCCACAGTCCCCCATGCCCATGGGCTTGCCCGGCGGCCAAGTGCCAGGCAATGCAATGGCTGGCAACCCAATGTTTGCCATGATGCAAATGATGCAAGCCATGATGGGTGGCGTGGGAGCACCCATGGCGACAGGCGGCATGATGGACCCATCGGCCATCCCGTTTGCAGGCAGCGCACCCGCGACAGATGACGATGCCGGTCTCAACTCCGATATCATCCGACCTATGCTCCTAAAGAACCGCATCAAAACGCAACAGGGGATCTCTTTAGGCTGCGTGCTCGATCATCTTTGCTTGACCAATGACCGCAAAAACTCACTCGGCGGAATACCGAAAGGTTGCACCATCGCTTTGGCTGGCCCCCCAGGTAAAGGTAAGACACGATCGAGTTTGGCAGGTCTTTGCAAAGTTGCGCTGACTGGGATGCCGGTAGCATTCGTGATTGCGGAAGAAGGTTTTTACAATCCGCCTGAATTTGGCCGAGACGATCTTTGCAGTCGCATGACCAAGATCGGTATGAAGGCAACTGGCCTCGGCGAAGAGGAGTTTGCGCAAAAGGTTCTGAGCAATATCTTCGTCATGCAAAGCCAATACCACCGCGGCAAGAGCTGGGATGATTTTGTGGGCAAGTACCGGTACTTGGTCGAAAAAGAAAACATCCGATTCGTGGTGATCGATTCGTTAAACATGCTTGACCCAACTCGCAATCGGACAGCGGACAATCTTTCTGCGTTAAAGACATACAATCATGAAAAAGGAATCACATGTCTTTGCATCGGCCAGATTCGAGATACGGGGATGCCCGTGGGTGGTGAAGCCCTCATGCACACTGCCGACGTGGTCTACTTGGTCGAGGAAATGAGTCTCGGCTCCAAGGAAATTGCGGATTTCTGGGGCGGTAAGTACCGAGAGAAAATCGAGGTCGTTACGGCCATCAAGAGTGTCACGACACCGATATTGCCTTATCCGATTCGGACCGACCGAGATCCGGAGACCGGTGTCATGATTGCGCACGCTTCCCAGCCAGCCGACTATCCGATTTTGCCGACACTGTCGTAATGTGTCGTAGAGTGTTGTGGCCGACTGTCGTGGCCGACGCTGCTAGCGTCGGTTCGGATGCTGGCAGCATCCGCCACGAAGCGCAGCTTCGCCACAAGCCTCAGCCGTTAGGATCGTCTAATAGGTCTTTTAGGCGACTTCGGATTGGGTCTGGGTAGCGTGCTAACCAAGAACCATCGACTAGCCCAACCGAAATCATATCCAGCACATGCACTTGGTCTTTGCGCCGGAACGAATTGAGTTTCATTCGCACCAACGCTTCCAGTGTAATCGTTTTGAAATTATTGGCTCGAGTCATCGGTTCGATATCCGGATTGGGATCGAAATCGTCTGGCTTGACAATCTCGCCGGTTAGAACCACATGGACGGCATCCCGAGCGGAGCCGTCGGGGTCTTCGACAAACATATTTAGTCCCGTGGTCTCACGATGACAAAAACCGGCTCGCGTCATGGCTTCTATCAAGAGCGGCAAGTCCCCTGGGCGAACAAGGATGTCCACATCGCGAGTTGTTCGGACTGCCGCTTCGTCGACTTGGGCCACCCAAGCGCGAACGGCATGCCCGCCGACCACCGCATAGGGAACATTGGCGTCTTCTAGGATGGTAACTGTCTTGCGTAATCGTTCGTTGACTCGTTCCACAGCTCGTTCCATTCTGTCCCAAAGTTCTTCACCGCTATATCGAAATTCAATCATTTTCGCGTTGACTCCCCACTTTTTTTTAATCTAACGTTGACCGACTGCTCAACAAGCTGTTTCCTGCTCGGCCAAGCGTTCTATTCTTAAAATCCCTTTGCGGCATGTCACGGCGATTTTACCAGGCAGCTCAAGCCGTTTAGGGTGGGTGGTTTGTGATGCAAGCTCAATGAGCCTTTGCATTTTCCGCCAGTGCTTGTGGTTCATTTCTCGCAAAGGCCAATTCATTCGATGCCAAATCATCACCATGGCCTCTCGTATGATTGGCCAAGGTTCGTTTCTGCACATGGGAACGGGAACGGAAAAATGACTCGGTTTGTTGGGCTCCTCTGGTGGAATGCCTACCGTCTCTTCGGGTGCGTATCCAACCTTGGCGAGCCAGCGATCTGCCAGTTCCCGAAACGCGGCATGTTCCTCTGCGATTAACTCGCGAGCCTGAAGCAAACGACGATCGACTGAGTCCGATCCGGTAAATCGCCTCAACGCGGGCAATAACTCGTTTCGGATTCGATTGCGGGTGTAGTCCGGCGACTCGTTCGAAGCGTCCGTTCGAAAGGGTTGGTTTCGTTCTGCAAGATAGGCTTGTATTTCCGAGCGATGAATTCGAAGCAGCGGTCTGGCAATATCGATCAACGAATCGATGGACCGAAACGTTTGGATGCCGGATAGACCGCTCGGACCGCTGCCGCGGAGCAAATGGTGTAAGAAGGTTTCCACTTGATCGTCGGCTTGATGCCCCATGGCGATCCAGCGAGCGTTGTGAGCTATGGCCACATCCTTCAGGAATTGGTGTCGTAGTTTACGTAGATTATTTTCGGAGGGATTTGCAATTTCGGTCGTGCTGGCTCGTTTGGTAATGCATTTCATTCCTAGCCGAGCCGCGTGCGATTCCACAAAAGTTTGATCCGCGTCACTCTCCTCACCTCGCAATGCGTGGTTGTAGTGGGCTACGACGGTTCGTTTGGAATCGGGTCTAATTTGGAATAGAATCTCGAGAAGGGCCGTGCTGTCAGCACCTCCACTGTCTGCGACGACGATGGTTGACTCTCGCCACAACTCGATCGGCCACAAATCGAGGACCGCCTGCTCCAGTTTGTTCGATAAATTCATCGCAATTCAGGGCTCATCAATGGCCCTGCTTTCGTTATTTCCAAAGGGCAAAAAGCCTGAAATCAGGATAGCGACTCGGTAACGTACGGATTTGCAGGAAGTTCTGGAAATGGATTCATGGGACTACTGGTACGGCCAAGCACAATGAGTATCCTACTACATACCGACAAAAGCCGCTAAGTTGACGAGACGTTTTCATGTGCGTCGGAACCCAACCACTCCGCTATTGCTCTTCGCAGTGGCATTATTTTATACCTCTCTGATGTTTAGGTCACTGACATGTTGCGAAAACCCACAGTAGTCCTCTCAGTGCTTGCAGGCCTCTTCCTTTTTGCGGGCTGTACCAATTCCGACAACAAGAAGCCAACGGTTGGCGATTCAAGCAGCTCGACCAGTGGAGCCGCCGACAGCACAAATAACCCTAGCAGCTTAAAGCGCATCGTACTGTTAAACAATACCGACTCACCTTTCTGGGACGCGGCGAGGGCGGGTATCAGCAAGGCAACGAAGGATTTCAAACTGGCCGAAGCCGGGTTTTCCGCCGGTATGGACACGAACGACGGTACCGACCAAGGACAAATAGAGAAGCTTCGACAGTACGGAACGCAGAGTGACATCGTCGCTGTCGTTATCTCGCCAACGTCCGCTTCCAATCCTGCCGTCGCGGATGAATTGAAGAAACTGAAGGCCAAGGGGATTATTGTCGGTTGTTTCGACAGCGACTTGGACGAGAAATTTCGATCGAATCGCGAATTTTATGTTGGGACCGACAACGAAAAAGGTGGCAAAGTTCTCGGGACGGCTGCCAAGAACCTCAAACCGGACGGTGGTGAGTATGCTCAGTTTGTGGGACTGGATAGCCAATTGAACGCCATCCAACGCATGGACGGATTCACCGCGGCCGTCGGAAATAAATTCAAACAAATCGCTCGTCGAACCGATGACGTGGACCGCCAGCGAGCCCGCGACAACGTGCGCCAAAGCATCGACCAGAATCCAAACTTGTCGATTCTAGTTGGCATATGGTCCTACAACGCGCCCGCCATTGTGGATGTTGTTAAAGAGCGCAAACTGCGAGAAAAGATGACGATCGTGACCTTCGACGCGGAACAACTTGCGATCCAACAAATGGGAGATGGCATGATTGATGCCATGGTTGTTCAGAACCCGTTCGGTATGGGCTATGAGTCGGTGCGGTATTGTCTCGCTAAGCTTAAAAAAGATGACAAGACCGTTAAGGAAATGTTCCCGAACATGGGCACACCGGGCGGCGATATTTTGGATACCGGTCTCAAGGTCGTGGTACCGGACAACGGTTCCGCTCTCAAGCCAGATATGTTCAGTGAATTTGGTGCTGGCGTTGAGTTCATTTCTATGAGTAAATTCCAAGAGTGGCTCAAACAATACGGTCTGACCAGTTCCTAGTGCGTTATTGTCGCCTTCCGCTCGGCGAAAGAGCACATTGAATTCGCACTTTAGCAGAGCGAAAGGCGGCAATGGGAGGCGTGCCGCAAAGAATTGGGATTAAGACAAAGTTTGATTCATCGCAACTAGGAATTATTCATGAGCCCGCATCAGCCAAGCCTTTTTTTTCGACTGTGGTCCACGGTTGAGTTCAAATTGATTTTGGCTTGGCTATCGGTGGTTGTCGTTACGGTGCTGTTGGATCCTGGCCATACGTACTGGAACAATCCTGGCAACGCAGCGGAACTCATCATACGCAACTCCGTGCTGCTTGGCTTTTTTGCACTAGGTAGCGCTGTCATCATCATCTCAGGAGGGATCGATCTGTCGAGCGGTTCGGTGATAGCCATGAGCGCCACCGTTTTCGGCTCACTGTTGATTGCCCTCGATCCAACTGGCTTTCGCGAAGGACACATCGCGACCTGGGCTGTGATCGTTGCTTTCTTGGGGACACTGCTGTCAGGCGCCATGGTGGGAACGCTTCACGCATGGCTCATCACCTGCGTTGGGTTGCCTCCATTCATCGCCACGCTTGCAACGTTGGTGGGGCTTCGCAGTTTCAGCCGCGGTGTCACTCTAGCTGTGACGAACAACAAGTCGCAGATCGATTTCCCCGATCTGGTTCTTCGGGATTCGTTGAAGGATGTTACTAGCGTCTCTGTCGTCTTCCTGGTTTTGGCCTTTGCCCTTTGGTTTCTTATGAGCCGAACGGTCATTGGCCGGCATCTCCATGCGATGGGTGGCAATGAGCAGGCCGCTAGACTGAGTGGGATTCGCACGGATCGCCTCAAATGGTTGGCTTACGTCATCGGTTCCGTATCGGCATCGATGGTCGGTATCGTTTACTTTGCCGATACCGGATCTGCCAAGCCGGATATCTTGGCTCGTGGTTACGAGCTCAACGCGATTGCCGCATCGGTCATCGGTGGCTGCTCACTGCAAGGTGGAATCGGTACGATCCCCGGGACAATTCTCGGCTGCTTGTTTCTGAGGACGGTTATCGATTCCGTAAACAAGATTGTTGGATCCGGAGCGGATGTGTATGAGGGGATGATTGTTGGCATCGTCGTCGTGATGGCGGTTACCTTTAGTCAAAGAACGGGCTTGGCCAAGGCCCAAAAATTCTTTGCTACTCCGATCGGATGGGCTTGTATCCCGGTGCTCGGGCTCCTAACCGGTATCTCCTTTCTGCTCTTCTTCCGCGACAAACCTTGGTTTTCTTCGCTGCATGCGATCGCGTTTGGTGCAATCGTGGCATGCATTTTGGTAGTACGTGGCATCATGGAACATCGAGTCAAACGAGCATGAGATTCGCGAGCTAATAGGCCATGACAGAACCCACTCCAGTAATTTCCATTCGGGGGATCGGCAAGCAATTTAACGCAGTTCGAGCGTTGAACAACGTGAGCTTTGACGTACTACCAGGCGAATTGCACGCCGTCATGGGTGAAAACGGCGCGGGCAAAAGCACCTTGATGAAAATCCTGTCCGGCGTCTACAGCGATTACGACGGAGAGCTATTGTTGAGAGGCAAACCC
>JBBRJI010000052.1:0-14590 GCA_038219625.1 Pirellulales bacterium
TTTCCCCTGCCCATAAACAAACCCTGCTCTAAAACCACGGTCCAATCCCCAAAAAAAAACAACCCCACCCCAAATCAAAAACGGGGGGGTGGGGCAAGCTGGGGGGAATTCTCCGTTCCCAAGCAACTATCTACAACCTTCTTAGCTTGCACGCCTGACAAAAGAAAGGGCAGCCTGGCGAAGTTGATCGTGCGAGTGGGCCGCGGAAACCTGCGTTCGGATGCGAGCCTTGCCTTGGGGCACGACTGGATAGGAGAATGCTATCACGTAGATTCCGTCGTCGAGCATCGCTTTGGCTACTGCTGCAGCTTTGGCCGCATCGAATAGCATGACGGGGACGATTGGGTGCGAACCAGGCAGAATGTTCAACCCGGAACGCTGCATCTCCTCGCGAAAAAGCTGCGTATTGGATTCTAATGTGTCCCGCAAATCGGTAGAATTCTCCAGCAACTCCAACGCGCGAATCGACCCCGCAACGATGGGCGGAGCAATCGTATTGGAGAACAAATAAGTTCTCGAACGTTGACGAAGCAAATCGATCATCTCGGTGTTTCCCGACGTATATCCGCCACTTGCACCCCCAAGAGCTTTTCCGAGGGTTCCGGTCATGATATCGACACGATCCATGACGCCGCAAAACTCGTGGGTGCCACGACCTCGAGGACCAACAAATCCTACCGCATGCGAGTCGTCGACCATCACCATGGCGTCGTACCGATCCGCCAAGTCGCAAATGGCGGCGAGATTGGCGATGGTACCATCCATCGAAAAGACGCCATCCGTAGCAATCAACCGAAATCGAGCGGAGCGGGCGGCCTCAAGCTTTGCTTTTAGGTCATCCATGTTATTGTTCAAATATCGGTGCCGCTGGGCTTTGCAGAGCCGAATCCCGTCGATGATGCTGGCGTGGTTCAGTTCATCCGAGATGATCGCATCCTCAGGGCCGAGGATCGTTTCGAACAACCCGCCATTGGCGTCCCAGCAGGAATTGTAAAGAATGGTGTCTTGCATCCCCAAAAAGCGGCTTAGGCGTTTTTCCAAATCTTTGTGAATCGTTTGGGTTCCACATATGAAGCGAACGGAAGCCAGGCCATACCCCCAACGCACCAGTGCTTCGTTGGCTGCTTGCTGAACGCTCGGATGCTGCGCCAGCCCGAGGTAATTGTTCGCGCACATATTGAGCAACTCACGGCCATCGGCGAGCTTCACCAGAGTACCTTGCGAGGAATCGATGACGCGCTCGGTTTTGTACGTTCCGGCGTCGCGCATCGATTGGTTGGTGGCTGCTAGGTGCTCCAGAAATAACGCGTTCATTCAGTTATCTTTTGTCGGTTTATGCGTGGACGGAATGGGCTTGGAGATCTTCGAGGTCGACAAATTCAAGCGTTGATATATGCGTGGATTCCAAGATTATTTTTGGTGCAATTCCTGCTTCAAAGGCTTCTTTCCAACGTTGTACACACAAACACCATCGATCTCCAGGCTTGAGTCCTGGGAATCGAAAAGCCGGAACGGGCGTGATTAAATCGTTGCCAGTGTCCCTGGAGAACTCGAGAAACTCTTGAGTCATTTCAGCGCACACCAAATGCAATCCTTGATCGTCCGCACCGGACCGGCAACAACCGTCTCGAAAAAACCCGGTCGGTGGGTCCATGGAACAGGGTTGAATAGTCGTCCCTAAAACGTTTTTGGCGGCTGACATGGGTCTCGAATCCTAGGTAAGGCTCAGAAAGGAACGCTTGCCATTGTACCGTTTCCATTGCGGCACGGCACTCCGTGCCGTGATTCGTTTCCATTGTGGCACGGCACTCCGTGCCGTGATTCTCGACACGGACTGCGTACCAAGGCTCGGATTAGCGATGAATTTCCGGTAGGATTGTTCTTGTACCTCCAAGCAAATTTACCCTTCGACCCGACACCGGAAGCCCTAAAATTCGTATGCGATTCCCTATTCCCTTCAAAGACTTGCTGCCCGTTGAAGCGATCAAGCAATTATCGCAATTGGTTTCACAGCCAACTTTAGTAAACGCGATCAAGGAAGCCGCGCAAAAGATAGGGCTCAAGGACCAATTCCAGTCCGGCAATATTCAACAAATTTTGCAACAAGCCGGCCGTTGGATGGAAAGCGTTTCGGAACCTTGGCTCCGCGATGCCCAACCCGGACTGATGCCCGGGATCAACGCCACAGGCGAGCTCTTCTCGAGTCGCTGGTGCACGCATCGACTTTGCCCGGACGCGATTACCCAAATGAACCATCTTCAAAGTCGTTACGCGGAGACTGTCAAACTGGACCAGCAGCTGCGCAATCTGCTAATTGGATTGACCAGCGCGCAGTCGGTTGTTGTCGTTCCTAATACGACAGTAGCCATCTATGTTTTAGCATTGGCAAACGCAACTCCCAAGGAACCTATGCGATGGGTCTTGCCTAGGGTTGATTGTGTAGGTTTGTCACAAGCTGGAGCAATACAGAGTGGCAATGTCAGAGCAATTCTGGATCAAGCCAACGCCCGCACCTTCGAGATTGGAACCAATCAAGACTGCACGGAACGAGACTTTGTCGAATCGCTTCAAGAAAAAGGGTCGCGTTTGCTGATGGCTTCTCCTAATTCGCTCCCCGCTGAATTTCGTTTGCAACATCTCAGCCGAGGGCTCTCTGCGGCGAAGCAAACGAGCGCAAGTGTCACCGAAATTCTGATAGACGGCGCAATCCATGATTTGGCTGGATTAGGTCTAACTAGCAAAGTGATCGCCAATGCATGGGAGGATGGCGTCGATCAGATCGTCGTGCCGGGAGACGCACTCTTGGGCGGCCCGGAATGCGGCATCATTCTTAACAAACAAGGCTTCATGGAAAATGTTCTCAGGGTGGTGGATGCGATGGGACTTCATGCAAGCAGCCTTACGAAAGCAGCCTTGCTTCGAACGCTACAAGCCTCCGAATCTTATGAACAGTGGCGTCAGTTGCCGATTGGAGCGTCGCTTTCGACAAGCCTCGAAAACTTACAAAACCGTGCGGAAAGATTGGTAACGCAGCTTGCAACAAGTCCAACGCTTGAAAGAGTAATCGCCGCTCGCAAATCGTGCCGCATTGGTGCAGGCGTCTGGAGCGGTCAACGCTTAGATTCCAGCTTGGTTCAGTTGTTCCCCAAGTCGGTGAGTCCATCGGCGATGGCAGAGCAGTTAGCAACTGGGGAACTACCGATTTGGACCAACGTCCAGTCCGACCACGTTGAACTTGTGATGCGATCCATTGAGCCAGACGAAGACCGACTGATCGTCCAGCAACTCTGCCCTGAAAGCGAATGAAAAGCCGTCGGCTTTATGCCGAGGGTGCTGACCATCTGTTCTAGAGAAAAGGTAAGCATCCCCCGAGTAAACTCGGGGGCATTGTTCCTCTTCAGCTATCGTCTGGGTGCAAGGGATCGTTGGGGTCGAAGAAGAAATCTCCGAGTCCCATGGGCAAGGTGTTTCCACCAACCGCTTTTTGCTTGCGTTTCGCGGCCGCCGAAAGATCGAGTGCCTCGTCTCCCAAACAAGCTTGCAATGCCTCTCGCCAAGCGTGGTCTTTGGCCACAGGATGGTTCGATTTTTGAGACAACCGCTTGATCGCATAACGCAATACGTTGATTCCATCGCGAGCCGAAAAATCTAACTTCAACGAATGAGCATGTTGCAAAAAGTCGACCGTCATCGCCAGGACATCCGATTCGGCGAAAGGTAGATGATACTTGAGTATTTCCAGTTCGTCTTTTCGATTCGGAAACCCAACTTGAAGCGTTGGCTGCAATCGGCTCAGAATGTAATCCGGGATTTCATAGGTCGAATCATCCTGATTCATAGTCACTGCAGATCGAAACTCCCGGTGAGCACCAATCGTAATCCCGGCAACGATTGACTCCACGTATCGACGTTGATCCAAGAGAGGCGCAAGTGAGGCCCAGGACTTTTCGTTCATGCGATTGCCTTCGTCGAGAACGCAAACTGCCCCTCGAATCATGGCTGTCACCAGTGGCGAAGCGTGATAAGCGATTTTGCCGTTGCTCGAAAGCACTGGCGTTACCAGCAAATCCTCGGGCCGCGTGTCGGCGGTGCATTGATAGATATATAACTCTTGCCGACGTGCTGCGGCTGCGGCCATTGCCAAGGCGGTTTTTCCTACTCCAGGAACTCCCACCAACCTGGGCGTCAATGGCAAGTCCACTGCGTCGACAGTGAGCCAGCAAGCGGCAAGCTGGCGCAAAGGCTCTTCCTGTCCAATCCACTTTGCTGTGTTCGAAACTGGATTGCCAAGAGTTAGCGTAACCCCCTCAATGGTAACCGTCTCGCTCATTAGGTGCTCTCTCTGAATTGAAATTGGATGGTTGCGTAGGCGAGCGCAGACAAAAAATTACCGTAGCTGAATTCGTTTGCATTCTTTTTCTTCCCGAATTCACACGAATTTAGCAATCTTAAAGCGGCCTTGGTTCGGCATTTTACCAAGAGTCTGCGAAAACGGAGACGCAAGCTTGCTATAAATTCTCACGTCAAACATAGACCAACAGAAAAGCAGGCAATTCGTGTTAAGTTATGCGGGTTTTAACGCTTCTTCGTATTTCCTTTTTAATTTCTCTTTGACATTTGCCAAATCGTTCAAGTTGATTCTTCAATCTCGGATCGACCGTGGATAAATTGAGTTTGTTAACGATTTCTTGATTCTCACCCACGTAAGGCGGTCATGTCGCAATTGCCGATGCCGATGGAAAGTGAAGTGGAGTTGCTTTTGCGCAATGCTCAACTTCGCGACGAACTCGAACCCTATTTGGATGAAGCCGTCGACCTTGTTTCGATTCGACACATGTCCCTCGTCGAAGAGAACGATTTCCTGGCCTCTATCCTCGCTTGGGAACGCGCACCCACTCTCCCGATTAGCCAATGGTTTGAGCCAGAATTAAAGCTGCCGAAACCAGAAACACTCTCCGATGATGAGCTGACGTCCCTGCTTTGGCAAACGATCCATCAACTCTACAACCAACGGATCGTTCTGGCGCTGACCGATCACCTCAGCGATCGACAGCTCTACTGCTTGATCGTGCGAGATATTTTGCCCGCCTATGAAAAGCGCATTGCGGAGCAACGCAATTTTCTTCATTGGCATTGCTTGCAGGACAACGACATGGAAGGTTGGCTCAAGTATTATGCTACGGATGCGGAGCGGGACCAATGGAGAGAGGAAAACGGTACGGAGCCGCCCGAGCCGCAATCGCCGCCCTATCCTCGCAAAATGCCTCGCAAACCAAGTAATATGAGCTAATGCAAGAACTTCGACCCGTTACTGTCCTGCGACACTTCACGGAACAGACACCGGGAAGTGTCCTCTATCGCTGTGGAAATACCGTTGTGCTTTGCACAGCTAGCCTCGAGAAAAAAGTTCCGGACTGGATGGCTGGTCGAGGAAAAGGTTGGATCACGGCGGAATACAATATGTTGCCGGGGAGCACGTCCCCCCGCAAGGCGCGCGAACGCGCTGGGAAAGTCGACGGACGCACAACCGAAATTCAACGTTTGATCGGTCGGTCGTTCCGGGCAGTAGCGGACCTCGACAAACTCGGCGAACGCTCACTCACGATCGACTGCGATGTCTTGCAAGCCGATGGTGGCACACGGACTGCCGCGATCACAGGCGGTTTTATCGCTTTGGTCGACGCGGTGAATTCCGTCTTCCGTGGTGTTCCACCGAATGAATATCCGCTTCGCGGCAGTGTTGCTGCTGTTAGTGTCGGCATCGTCGACGGCTTGCCAACCCTCGATCTGGATTACGAACGCGATGTTCGGGCCGATGTCGATATGAACGTCGTTATGACCGGTGGTGGTAAGTTTATCGAGATCCAAGGGACCGGTGAGGAAGCCACGTTCGACGATGACGAACTGGCTGCCCTCGTGAAACTGGCCAAGCAAGGTATTTCTAAACTAAGCGAGATTCAACAAACAACGCTCGGCAGCGATTGGCCCTGGACTTTCTAGTGCGGTATCCAACCAAAAGTTGGGGTTCTTGCGTAGCGGAAGCCGCGTAGGCTTTCGGCGACTTCAAGCGGTAAATCCCAGTGGATTTGTCCTAACCACCGAAACTTTTGGCGAGTTCCGCTACCCCCAAATTTAGCTAACCATTTCGCTGATGTCGATGAGATAGACCTGACGGCCACCGTCATGCGATGAGTCGAAGGCAACTTTTTTCCCATCGCGACTGGCACACGGGTGATTGTCGCATCGCCATTCACCTCGATGCGTTAGGGGCGCGAGGAAGTGCCCAAGCGGCACGCGACGGTCGCTTGGAATATGATAAATATAAGGATGCTGAAGCATGTTTGCATCGGGGTAGGTGTCATTGAGCACCCACTGATTATTGGTGCCCGGCACGTAAGTATTATGGCCATTGGCCGTCATGACATCGAGTCCAATCACCTCTACTTTCTCGCTCTTGTCTTCGTATAGGTAAAACCGATCTCGGTGTGATGGATGCCAGGCCCAGGCAAAGATATGGTTTGGATCTCGCCAAACGAAATGAGATGTCCCACCCCATGGATCGAGCACATGCACGTCGGAGCCATCGAAGTTCATGGTGAGCGCACGTGTGTAGAACGACGCCTTATCTCCTTTTGCATGCCATCTGTGCAAAAAGAAGAGACGCGACCCGTCGGTGTTGCAGAGCAAGTGGTTGAACCAGTGCTTTGAAACTGGTTTGAAGTGTGCGTCCTCGCGTCCCTTAAAAGGAATTTTTACCGCATCCGCAAAAGAGAAGATAAGCGTTTGATTGCCCGACTGCATGTCGATACGCCAGATGCCTGCGTTGTCCGGAGCCAGGATATCCTTGTTGGGGTCCGGCACACCAGCATATCCGTAGCCGGGACGCGTATCATTCAATCGCCGAAAATCTGGAGCAAAGCCAACCTTGCCGTCATGACTAAGGCAATAGAACGGATTGGGCAACGTGCGTTTGCGTCCCGTCTTGATGTCCAAGATTTGGGAGACAAACTGACCTTCTTGACGGTCGTTCCATGCAACTTCGCTTTCCGTGCCAGGGACCCATTGCAGCATGCAACCTTGTTGCCAATTCCACGCGGAAGTGCTACCTAGTTCCGTCCATCTATCCTTGTTCTCGGTGTCAATGAATCCAATTTGGATGGAGTCTGCGGGCAAGGGTGAACGGCCATTGAAATCCACTTCATTTGCGAGCACGAGACGGTTCGTCGTGTCGAACAGCAGTTTGTCGTAGTAACCTCGCCAATGAAACTTAGGGCCACGTGTGATTGCGCGAACGGGTGGCAATGGTTCATTAGAATTACCAAGAGCCAACGCTTTCATTGCCTGTCCTGCGGGAATCAGTAGGGCAAGCTTTTCTAAAAAAATTCGTCTCAAGTGATTTGTAGGCATTCGTTATTTTCCTCTAAACTGCGAGATCGTTTCAATGCGTGGCCCCATTCTACAACTTGAGACGGCCTCCCAGGACCCTGTGTCCCATAGCAGGAGTTGATGATTGTGTTAAGCCCAATTGTCGCTATTGTGACGTAGTTTTGGCCTGTTATTTCATTGCTATAAGCGATAATTTCGCCTTGCCAAGGAATGCCTTGTTCGACGAAACTAGTGGACTTGGCTTTTGCGGATCTACTACCCTGGACGGAACAAAACGGCATGACGAACCTGGCACAACTGGACCCTCCCAAGGCGACCGGATTGATTGTCCATATACTCGAAGCAATTGCTCTTTTAGAAAAGAAAATACGACCTCAACAGCTATTAATGGCTCGCTATTACACGGCGCAGGACCAGCCGCGACTCAAGAAGGGCGAAAGTAGCCTTCAATGGGATTTCGAATTGCAGGGCGTCGCACCCGTTCGAGGACAATTCAACACTAGCATTCTGTTTGAATTGGATACCAAGCAACTCGGGAACCTCATGGATCCGAACGGGGGGCGGGTTATCCGCCAGCTTAACGCCCAGTGCAGTTGCGTAGAAACCGTAAAACCTTGCGTTCACCAAATTCATTGCTTGCATTACATCCGGCGGCATTTGAGCGGAAAATCGGCCGAAGATGCCATTCAATGGATGCAAAGCTGTGTCACCGACGGACGCCATGCAGGACGAAAACTCATTGAATCGCTTGGCTATCTGAAAGATGCTCCCGTTGCGCCAGACACGCCGGCCGATGAGATGGAACGCGACCGCCTCATGCGGATCCAATGGCGATTGTCCTTCTCCAATAGCACCGTCAAAGTAAACGCATACCTACAAACCATGCGCAAGAAGGGTGGCTGGAACAAAGGACGTCACCTGCGAGACGGGTTAGACACGGTCGAGGAAGCTGCGCTTGTCCATCCATCGGACCGAATGCTGATCTTGTTGTTGCAATCCGCCGAAGAGTCTTATCGTGGTCAAACACCTCGCATCGTTCGCGAATGCCTAAAGCTACTACAAGACCATCCGCATTTGACTCTAGACGACGAACTTCAAACGCCCATTCGAATCAAAGAATGCCCGATCGAAGTTCGTATCGACGAAGTCGAGGACATCTACAAGCCGAGCATCTATCAGGGCGAAGTTCAAATTGTCTCCTTACGCGACAATCCTGACTACTTCATGGGGACGATCAACAATCACGAAACCATGATGCTGCGATTGGATCGGGATCAGCGCAGCATTTGGGTTAGCAGTATCGACAATCGAATGAAACGATTGATCGAAGACTTGCACGCAGCCGAACGTCGCGAAGCGGTGCTAGATCAAGAGACTGCCGAACAATTCGCCGACTTAGTCGCAGCCGCAGCGGATCCCAAGTGGATTCAAATCAATCTGCCAGAGCGACTCGCTGGCCCTGAGCAGCCCTTGGAACCAAACATCGAAGTCCACCTGTCTCCGTTTGGCAAGGAAAGCTTGCTCGTCGGATTGAGAGTGGCTTGCGATGTCGTAGCCGACCAACCCGTACCGGGTATGGAACCTGATCGCCTGCGTGTTGCGACGCCAGCCGGTCGATTTCAACTCTTGCGGGCACTCGAAGAAGAATCTATTCGAGCCGACGAGATTGCTGGCGCATTGGAACTTGGCCAATTGCTTTACGAGAGTCCATACACTTGGATCGCAGAGAATCCAGATCTTGCTCTCGACTTGCTCCAACGCATCCAATCGTTGGGCGAAAACGCTCCGACGGTCTGTTGGCCCAAGAGCCAGCCGATGAAGATTATCGGTGAGATTACACCTCAGCGTTTGCAAGTTCGTTTGACGAGTCAGCGCGATTGGTTCGGCGTCGAAGGAGTTGCAAGGCTTGAAGGGCTTGAGATTCCATTGGCGGAACTGCTAACCGCGTTGCGAGGTGGCCGTAGGTTTGTTCCGCTTGGGGACGGCCAGTTCGCCATGATCTCGGAGCAGTTGCGTCAGCGGCTTAACAGCATTCAAGACGTTTCGCAGAGTGACTCGGGAGCCATCCGTGTTTCAAGAGCCGCGACGGCTGTCGTCGAAGAAGCCCTCGGAAGCGACATCAGTTACGAGTCCGATATGTCATGGCGCGATGCGTTGGATCGATTGGCGGGCGCCAGAGTTCTTAAACCAGTGGTGCCTTCGAACTTGAATGCCGAACTTCGCGATTATCAAAAGACGGGTTACGCTTGGCTCGCCAAGTTAGCGCATTGGGGGATTGGTGGTTGCTTAGCGGACGACATGGGTTTGGGTAAAACCGTTCAAGCCCTGGGTGTACTACTGGACCGAGCGAATAAAGGCGCAGCCTTGATCATTGCTCCGACCAGCGTTGGGGTGAATTGGCAGCGAGAAACAGAGAAATTCGCCCCGTCGCTCAAAGCCAAACTCTACCGCGAGCATGACCGACAAACGCTGGTGGACTCCGCTGGCCCCGGTGATTTGATTATTACGAGCTATCAGTTGCTACAACGCGACGTCGATCGTTTCACGGCTAGATCCTGGCACACGTTGGTTTTGGATGAGGCTCAATTCATCAAGAACTTCCAAACCAAGACGGCACAAGCCGTTCGTCAACTGGATGCGGACTGGCGAATCGCCCTCTCGGGCACTCCGCTAGAAAATCACTTGGGTGAACTCTGGAGTTTGATGCGTACGGTCAGTCCAGGTTTGCTTGGTTCCTGGGACCGTTTCCGCAAGAGCTTTGCGGAGCCAATTGAACGGCAAGGGGACAAGGATCGTTTGAAAGCGTTGGGACGTGTAGTTCGGCCCTTCATTTTGCGGCGAACCAAAAAGGAAGTTTTGTCTGAATTGCCGGATCGTACCGAAGTGGTGAGATTGGCCGAGCTATCTGAGGAAGAACGCCAAAAGTATGATGCTGCACGCATGGCGGCGCTAGCTGAAATCACCAAGCCAGGAGACGGCGAACACGAATCGCAAATGCGCATTCGCGTCTTGGCGTGGCTTACCCGATTGCGTCAGTTGGCTTGCCACCCAGGCTTGGTCGACAAGCGTTGGGACAAATCGTCCGCCAAGCTTGATCTGTTCATGGAGATCGTCGGAGAACTGCGAGAAGGGGAGCACCGAGCATTGGTCTTTAGCCAGTTCGTTCAGCATCTCTTGCTGATCCGTGGCGCGCTCGACAAGCTCGGGATCAAGTATCAGTACCTTGACGGATCGACACCAACAGCCAAACGCCAAGAAGCGGTCGATCGATTCCAAGCTGGCGAAGGGGAACTCTTCTTGATCTCGCTCAAGGCTGGTGGAACAGGTCTTAATCTAACTGCGGCGGACTATGTGATTCACATGGATCCATGGTGGAATCCGGCCGTCGAAGACCAAGCAACCGACCGGGCACATCGAATCGGCCAAGAGCGAGCGGTAACCGTCTATCGCATCGTTGCCAAGGACACGATCGAGCAGCAGATTCTTGCATTGCATGCCGATAAGCGCGAGCTGATCAGCGGAGTGCTCGATGGCGCCGATCGAGCTGGCCGCATGAGCACTGACGAACTGGTCTCGCTAATTAAATTGAGCCAAGCGGAAAGCTAAACTAAGGAATGCTCCGTCAATTTTTGTCGTAGCGAAACTCGTCAGGAGTTTCGGTGGCCCACAGATCGGAAAGTCTTTACGACTTTCGCTACGGTCAAATCGGACACTTATTGATCGAACGGTTCTCGGCTAATCTGCACCTTCGTTTAATCCCGAAACCGTAGGCGACCATTGCCAATCCGCTGCCGACGCCTAAGGCTCGGGGGTAAACGATTCTAACGGCGAGCAGAATGTATCCGAAAGGATGTTGTCGCCTACTAATACTGCCTTTGGCTCTGAATCGGAAACCACTAACAAATGGTTGCTTTTTGAAACATGCTCGTGTATAAACAAAGCTTGTTTTGAATGAAACAAACAAATCGCTGACGGAAAAGCAGAAAGTGTGATTCATCATGGCTTTGCATCCCAGTGGTTCAAGTGAGAATCAATTTGCTGAAGTAATAGTAGCTTCGTACACAGCGCTAGTTACGTCATGGTTACGTAAAATGATCAGCCGAAGTATGACTCCTTTTATCGACTCAGAGGCATTACGATCGAAGATTTTGTTTCACCTGATTTGCGAACTTCGAAAAATCGATTCCCGGATACTCGAAGCCGAAGAGATCGTTTGCATCTGTCGAACGATAACTAACCACAATACCCTCGATGCAATCAAATACTCCAAGAGACTGAAGCGGCGTTGCGGTATCCGATACCATTCACTTGTAGACATTGACAACCTACGGGTTTTTAGCACATCGCTGCTTCCGGAAGTTCATGCGGAGGTTAGAGAGTTACTCGCGGGGATGCGCGTTGAATTGGATGCCGACCATTTCGCGGTTTTCGAGCTAAAGCGACTAGGATGGGCGAATAGAGACATAGCAAACGAATTAGAAGTGTCCATCCGTACGATTCAGTGTCGGATAACTTTGATCCGAGTTGTATTGAAGAAAATACTTGAAGTGCGAAGTGCTGAACGCGACCAACCACCAACCACCAACCACCAACCACCAACCACGTAGGCTATGTCGATTCTTGCTAATACAAAACAAATTGAGGTTTTCTCGATTTTCTCCTTCGCATTTTTTCCCGTTTGTCGCTCTAGACTTATAGTGGCCGAATACCAAAATTTTCAAAAAGTACGACCATGTTTAGAGAAATCAGTTAGAAAGAATGAGAGGTTGATGATGTTGAAAAAAATGCTTTTAGTTGCGCTCGTAACAATCACGACAATGGGAGCCGACTGGTCGTTAAACACCGTTCCAGACGTTACACTAGGTGGATCTGCAGCAGGTTCCGGAAGTTGCCTTCTAGATGCTTCGTATACCGTTTCAATTCTTTGGAGAGACAACATTGATTACACAACACTTTGCAGTCATGGTGGTTCTACGCATTACATGCAAATGAGCTGGGACAAGGATTTTAGCCCTGCCAGCGATTACAATCCTCCAGGGCAATGGGCTTTGACGACCAGCCAAACACATCTCGTGTATAGGTTGACAGCGGGAACGTTTTCGGATGAAAAAGAATTCGAATGCAAAACAGCGCCTTGAACAGAGGAAGTTTATTAATGCATAACCGATCAGGGCTCACTCTGGTAGAAATAATTGTGGTTTTGGTCGTGATTGCGATCCTCACGGCGTTGATTCTCGTTGGAGTTCAGAAAGCGCGTGAGTCGGCGCGCCGAATTAGTTGCGCAAACAATTTACGGCAAATCGGTCTTGGTGTCGCGATGTACGAATCGAATTACAGGTGTTTCCCGCAAGCGAAGAATTCGAGCGGGAGCTTCTTGGTGGCGATTCTTCCTTTTACAGAACAGACCAATCTGGCAAATGAGGTGACTAGTTTTGTGAACAGGCACCAGGACTCTGTTCCTTTTCAGTTTCGATCCCCTCTTTATCTTTGTCCCTCCGATAGTGCTCCACAAAACCAACCAGGAAGTGGCGCAAGCGGTTCCAATTACTGCGGAAACTCTGGATCTTGGACAGCGTCCGCAAAAAAATTCGATGGCATTTTTCAATACCTTTTCGATTTCGGTTTCGGGGCAGGAATCGTACGGCCCAGTGATGTGACGGATGGATTGACAAATACCGGTTGTGTCTCCGAATGGCTTCGTGCCGACAATACGTTCGCTCGAATGCGGGTCAATTGGAACACTCCAGATGCGTATCCTATTGATCGTGCCGCCTTCTCACGGGACTGCAATGCAATTCCAGATGAAGCCCGCAGGTTTGGATGGGAAGGCAATAAATGGGACAAAGGGACTCCGTGGTACAAAGGTGACGTCACAGTGACATTGTATAACCATGTGGCTACTCCTAATTCACCAAACTGTTACAACCGATCGGGTGTCCCCACCGCCGCTGCTTCTGCTTCAAGTAATCATTTTGGTGGAGTCATGGTCATGTTCGCAGATGGACACGTGGACTTTATAAGCGAGAGTGTCGATTCCGAAATTTGGTTTTCCCATGGTTCGCGAAGCGGTGAAGGCCAAGCAACAGTTCAATGATCCTCAGAAGCATGACTATGAAATGGGTCGTCATGTTAATACTCGCAGTGTCTGTATTTTCTGCTTTAGGCTGTGGTAAGCCACCGCAAGTAAATTATGATCGTTGGAAGAACGTATCGCCTGATATCGAAATTGATTTGCCTTCGATGAAATCTGGGAAGAACGGTGAAATTGCCATTCCAAAGATGATTGCTAAAGCAGGTAAAGTCATCCGATTCCACGGTTCATTGGTAAGAGACTCGGATCACCCGATTTTGGGATCATTAGTGCGAGTCACTTTCTCCAAGCGATACAACGGAAGGGACCTGAGCTTCGACACCGGTAGTTCGAACGTTTCTTTCAGGAATGGCGAGACGACGATGGAGTATTCGATTTTTGTCAAAACACCGCCCAAGGCGGGCACGTACAAAACGACCGTAAAAGTGTCGAATACTGATGGTGAGATCGCAATCGGATCACTCCAAGTACAGAAATAGAAGTAGTGGCGTACGTCCAAACCGTTCGATGGAAGTTTTTTCCTTAGTTGTGATAAGCTCGCGCTTGTTGATAATGCGCTGGATTCACTAGATTGTGCGAAGCGCTACGGTCAGATCCGCCTGCTCGAAGTTGGGTAGGATTGGACAATCGGTTCGTTCTAGACGGATGACACAACAGCGTTGGTGACAATCGCGGTTCGAAAGTCGGTAACCTAGCGACTACTTGCTAACTGCTATCGAGGACGAGCGATGGAACCCCTCTGCTCGCAAAGGTGATCTGTAGTCAGAGCTTCGCAAACGTTCCGTCGCACACGGCTCGATCCATTCGAAGGCGATTGGACGACCATTCTTGAATGGCTACAGAAGGAACCAGATGTTGCTGCATCCTCGTTGCTTGAACGACTTCGAGCAGCGCAACCGGAAAAGTACGCGGACGACTAAACGCTTCGAACACTGCAACGACGAATAGGTCAGTGGCGATGCATCATGGCAAAACAGCTAGTTGTTGGTACCGCATAGTCGTTTCTTGGTTCTCCACCATTAGAGGGCGACGATGCTGCCAATGGGGTGGGTGGGCACCCAACAGCAACCAAAAACCGCAAACAGGGACACCGCACCCCACAGCCGCAGAATC
>JBBRJI010000053.1:0-14584 GCA_038219625.1 Pirellulales bacterium
CATTTTCCTGTTGAGCCTTTTTCAAATGATTGATCAGTTCTGACTTCCAATCGCGGGGGCCGTCTTTTGTGTTGAATTCTTTTTCTCCCAAGGCGTCTAGGGCTTTTGCCATCGTATGTTGATAGTAGTACAGTCCAGAGCTTCCCATGCCGGGGTTGGTCGACACCGAGTAGTTGTTGTACAAGAATTTCGTTGCGGCTTTCACTCGAAAATCTTCTCGGTCAACTCCAGCAAAGACCATGCTCTTTAAGCCAGCATAGGTCATGGATGCATAGGACCGCAAGCCACCATTTTCATCTTTGCCTGCCATGGAATCTCCTCCGGCAGCGGGTGTGTAATAAAACCCACCGTCGTTGATCTTAGAAGCAAATTCCGTTCGATTGTGTGCCGACTCCAGATTTTGGCAACGCGAAACGAACACAAGTGCACGCTGAATGGCTTCGTCTTGTTCGCTGGCGCCAGCACTTCGAAGCGCATCGATCAGAAAAGCCGTATTCGAAAGATCAGGACGTGACTTGCTTCCGTATCCAGCCCCTCCATAAGCCACATCGTCCGATAGGATACCTTCCCCTTCGTCCCACTGCTGTTGTCTAACAAATCGCTCCGCCCCCTTGATCAACTCGGTGTACTTGCCATCTTGGTTAGCTTTGGCAAACGCCATGATGGCCAAGCAGGTTTCGTAGTTTGCATGCGTCGACTTAGGAGCGTACAAACCTCCATTTTCATGAAGTGTGCCTTCTAAGTATTTCAGCGACTTTGAGACGAGCGGATCGTCGGCTGGAATATCGACCGACAAGAGGCCAGCCGCAACCAGCCCTGTTACGCCTGGTCCGGTCTTGCTGCTAAACGATCCGTCCTCCAATTGGCCAACCTCGCGAAGGAACGAAACCGCCTTGTCAATCATTCCCTGCCGCTCCGCCGGACCATCTCCGTAAACACATGCGTCCGAAAGGACAACGAGGCATAGGGCCATCGCCCATGCCAGAGAGTATGCTAATTTCATGATTCGACTCAAAAAGGGTTGGGAGCGGTTTGATGCGGGCAGAAAGCAAACTATAGACTAGGGAGATTGGACCACTTTGCAAGTCGATGCACATTTTTTGTCCTTGGACATTGGCTTTATCACTTTTTAGGCATATGATTGATTAGGCTGAATCGACTTGTGACGAAGCCTCTCGATTCCCGTGTTCGACCTCAATTCTTTTCGGTTCCGCGCACGTCGCGGACTTGCTTTGGCTATCAACTTAGCGATTTCGAAAAAGTTTTTCTGGAAGTTAGATTTATCCTAATTAGGCTTGATCTAGGAACCGATGATTTGTTATTAGGTATTTCGAACGGATTCGGCCCACGCTTCCAAGCATGGCACTAGTCGCAGGTTCGGATTCCTTTATGTTTTCGTTTCCGATCGAATTCGATTGGGTTCTATCTTTATAATGAGGTGGTTGCTTGCAGAATCGTTTGATGATGTAACGCGGAAACTCTCCTGCCCTCTCGGCTCGATCGCTCACTCGACCGCACACAGACTGTTAGCGATTGATCCACCGCGCTGCTTATCTCGGCTCATGTAATCTCCTCGATAGTCTCATAGGACGTTCGATCTACCCAAGGAGTTTTCAATTGAGGGTTCGCGGTCATGTTTCCAACGTCTATTACTTTGTGTCTATTCCTTTGCGCTACCATATCACTTAAAGGCAACCGTTCCGCCGACGAGTACGTGGATCTGATCGAGCTCAATCATTTCTACGATCAGAAAGGAGGACTCGTTTACGATCAGGTCATTTTCTATGAGCGGGCACCAGAAACCGGACGATTTCAAGTCAGGGCTTGGTGTCTCGTCGAAGACCGCGAGTGCCTCAATCGCCGTCCCACCAAGAACCTTCAAACGGACCTCTATCAGGTCGATTGGTACGATTCCGATCAACGCCTTCTTCGCAAAATAACCAGCCGCCTCTATCGCGAAAGCTGGACCCAAATCGACCCAGAACGAGCCAACAAGAAGTTGCATGACGAACGATCTCGCATCTCCATGGTCCAGAACCCAAAGAGATTCTTTGAGGCGGAAGCGCAGGACGCAGACGAACCCAAGCAGACAATAGTTGCTCCTGCGTTAATCGTGTCGTCCGACGCATCGAATGAATCAACGCCGCAAGTCGCTACGCCCACCCCGGCACTCGCGACCTCGGAGGCTTTGGTAGCCCGTTAGTCTAGGCTGTTAAAACTTTGCTATTGCGGGAGCAATTGGATTGCGCATCTTTTCTTCCACTTCGCCAGATTGAACAGACAGGCAAACCGATTCATCTTGCTTCCGTCGGTTTTCAACCGGCGGGGCAGCATCTGTCAGCTACCAACGCGAAAAGTTCGCAGAGTGATCGCTCTCCGTCGGACTCGCGGGCTGTTGATTTGGTAACCCGAAACGTAAGTGAGGGACGAGATACACCCACTCGCTTACGCTTCGGGTTTCCATAATTGCCCTATTTCTGTGAACGACCTTAAATCAACAGCCCGCTCGTCCGGCGGATGCAACGTCCTCGTCCTCAAACGTTGCTTCCGCCCGAATAAATCGGACGGAGAGCGGTCAGCGATGCAAACATGAAATGAATATCGGGTATTCGAGGTAGCTGTCAGATATGGCCCCGTCGGTTGGAAACCGACGGTAGCCAAACCTATGTCGATAGGGACCTACAAAATTTGCGAGGAACAAAAACGGAAGTGAAAATACTTCTTAGATTCGATCGCAACAGCAAATTTTCAGCAGCCCACCATTAGCCCGATGGTGGCCGCGACACACCCCGACCCGGCCCTTGAAGCAACGGCAACGGATCGTCAGCGAATCGTGGCAACGTCAGCGAATCGTGGACACGTCAACGAATCGTCGATACGTCTCGGTTAGGCTTGGGGAGATCCGGTGTTGGATTTTCGTCGGATGTCACTTCCAGCTCTGGCAGTCGGATGCGAACTCCATTCTTTCCGAACACGATGGGTATCAATTCTTTTGAAATCCCTGCGTCGTAAGTGAGACCATAGTACTTGTGGGCTGGGGCCGAAAGGCGGAGGACCCATCTCAACAACTCGATGCGTATGGCCTGTAGAATCGGCAGATCGGGTTGGCTGATGATTTCTTCCTCCCCTACCTCGACTATCCAGCGATCCGCAGAAATATTGATTTTGCCTCGCCGTTGCAAATCCTTCAGAGCACCCCGAATGTCGGTTTGTTCCATGTAGCCATACGTGACATTCACCGCGTAAATGTCGTTACCCAACTTGATGACTTCGTAGCGATTCGCGTTGTCGTAGGTCGAACTGGAGATCTGGTTAATGTGAAACAAGGTTACGTGCGATGGCAAGACGCCATATTTTTTCAAAAAGACGCGCAGCGTAACCGGCGTGTAGTCTTCCAGTGTCCGAATAGGTTGGGAGCATAGAAAGACCGCCGCTCGATCGCTTTCCACCAAACGACGTCGACCCTGAATGAGCGCACGAGCCAAGGGCAGATTCTCGTCGATCGCGATTTGGATTTCATCCACTTTTTCTCGCAACATGACGAGCCAGTCGATCTTCTTTCCTTCGCGAAACCCAAAGTCGTAGAATGCCTTAGCCATTTGCTTTCGTCCCCACTGCCAAGTCACCATGATGATCACAAGCACTGATGCGATCGCGACTGGGAAATAGCCACCGCTTGCAAACTTGGTCAAATTGCTAACGAAAAAAAGCATGTCGATCGCTAGGATTGGCACGCAAATCGCGAGCACATGCCACAGTCTCCATTTCCATCGATAGTAGGCTACATAGCCGAACATGACCGTTGTGATCCACATCGTGCCAGTTACCGCTATCCCGTACGCAGACGCCAAATTGCTGGCCGTCCGAAAGGATAGGGTGGCGAAAACGCAGCCTGCAAACAACGCCCAGTTGACGGAAGGGATGTAGACTTGGCCTTCCGCTTCGTGACTCGTGTATCGAACCAATTGACGCGGAGCGAAACCCAACGCAATAGCCTGTTTCACAATCGAAAACATGCCAGTGATCAACGCTTGCGAAGCGATGAAAGCAGCGCATGCCGCGATGCACAGGTCGGCAACGGAGATAAGTCGATTGGCCGCGTCTGCACCAGCAATTTGTGGCGTCATTGCAAAAAAGGTGCTTGCCCTTGGCGGAACGCCGTTCGACAATAAATAGCCTACTTGGCCCGCGTAATTAATCAACAAACAGGGCATGACGATGTAATACCAAGCCAGCATGACGGGTCGTCGTCCAGAGTCCTGCGGGTCGACGCTCATGCCGTCGCAGCAGTGTTTTTTGGTGCGACCCATGAAATGCCCAATGTCTGCGTACTTGGCCTCGCCGCCCGTGATCGCCAAAACTACCACACCGAAAATCGCAAACATCCCCATGATGGGAAAGTGGACGACAAAATTCCACGCGTACCATGGATTCACGGCACTAAAAACGTCAGGATTCGAGATAACCCAGGGTAGTCCTTTCAAAGCAATCCACGGGAACCAAACCAGTAGCATGAACCATCCGAACAAACCGCCGACTTTGCTCGTACCCCTCCACTGCGATTTAAACAGCACGAATAAACTTGCCAAGGTTGCGATGACCGCCCACCTCTCGCCAAGCGGTTCGTAGGCACCCAACATGCTCATGGCTGGGGTGATGATGCCGTCCGCCGCCAGTAGACCCGCCGCCGACGCGACGAGGAATGCAAGAAGCCCAAGGCCGAAAATCTTGCCTGTGTGGCCTCGCAACAAACCCCACAACGCGAAATCTCCCCCCTCACCCCGGTTGTCTGCTCGCATGATGAGCAAATCGTACTTCACCGTTAGAAATACCAGTGCCCAAAAAATCAAACTGAGACTGCCTAACGCATCGGTGCGAGTCACCAAGCCAGGGCCGCCATTGGCAATCAATAAATTGAATTGGTCTGCCGCCAAATGTTCATGCCTAAGTCGGATCGTCTCGCGAGTCAGCTCCATGACGGTGTACAGCACCGATGTTCCGATGTCGCCATAAACGGTACCGGACGCTTCGCGGATCTTGGTGAACATGCTTGAAGTATGGGCATGCGATTCCGGAAAATCATCGTCGGCTATCTGAGGGGATTCATTTTCACTGATGGGGGAAGAAGGCTTTGGCTGGGGATTGTTCCCCTGTGATCCAGGACTAGCGTCCAATTCGCTCACGATGCAATTTTTCCACAGGAAATAGGCGTGCAGATGATTCCGCTACCGAATTATCATTTACTCCCTTGAGATTAACGCAATAGCCCAACCCAAAAGAGGGGTGTTGTTTTCCATGCATTTCTCCGTTTTTTTACCGATTCGTTTCTGAATTCGTAAGAAATCGGCAAAAATCGATTAGCCAAGTGAAGCTCGGACCTGACGTGTCCATGGGAAGTCGATGATAGATAACGCGTGCTTTACCTAACGTTCGGCATTCAGCCGAAACGAAGACAGCCGACGCGAAGGCAACCGAAGACCAGAAAGAATGAACCCATGATTGCAACAGCACAAACCATTGCTTCAACTAGCCCCAACCTCTCCAACAGAATCGCTGGCTTGGTATCGCGGGTGATGCAGCAAACCGATGATCTTGTAATCGTACTTGAGTATTTAGGAAAAAACGGGTCAATCACTAGGCGAGTGGTCAGTCCGATTCGGTTTATTGGTACGGATCGATTTTTGGCCCTTTGTCTTTCGCGGGAAGAACCGAGGCAATTCTATTTGAACAACTGCCGCAATGTTCGGGTTGACCTAGCCGCCAACTACACGATGCCGGTAGAGCTTCAGTCGGTGTAGAACGTCAGTCGTTCGTCCAAATGAGTGATTCCGTTGGGACCAATCTCGAAATGCTTGCGTAGCCGGGGGGCATCTATTAGGCTCTAAGGGTGCCTGTTTGTTTTTCGTCCCTCTCGACGATATTGCACCCAATCCGATGTTCGCCGTCCCACGGCGGCGCCCATGACACTCCCCAGCGAGAATCGAATGCTCATTGGTTTTCGAATGCGATTTAGCTTGTTGCTACTTTGGTTTTGCTTTTGGTCGCAAGCATCCTTCGCTCGGCAAGGCAAATCGACGGGTGAGATGGTGGCTATTGTTGGCGCCGAATTGCGGATATGCGAAGCTCAAGGAACCATCCGCAACGGCATAGTTATTGTCCTAGGGGATACGATTCTCGCTGTAGGCGATTCTAAGTTGAGCATCCCAGCGGGTGCAAAAACGATCGACGCCACGGGTTGCGTTATCACTCCCGGCCTCATCGATTCCCGTAGCAAACTTTGGCTTGCTTCGGATTCCACTAACGCCGCAGCATTCGACGCCAGCCTCGATATCGTCGACGGTATCGACCCTTACTCCGAAAATTGGCATGAAGTGCTCTCTAGCGGAGTTACCGCCGTTTATATGCAACCTTCCTCGAAAGGAACGTTAGGTGGTTACGGGGCCGTTGTGTCGGTGATGCCAAAACCAACTGGCGGTGTTGCCGTGCTATCGGCAAAAGCAGGTTTGCAAGCCTCGTTGGGGGCTTCAGCCAGTAACAATAGAACGCGCCAGCAGGAACTGGAACGAACCAAGAAAATACTCGATGCCGCTGTCGAATACCAAAAGAAGTGGGACGAATACGAAGCCCACATCGCAAAGCAAGCCAAAGAGTCACCAACCAAGCCGGTAAAAAAACCGGATCGTGACCCTTCCAAAGAAGAGCTTCTCAAAGTCATTCAAGGAGAAATCCCTCTTCGATTGGAAGTCAACGGTCCAGACGATGTTTTCTTCGCAATGAAACTGTTCGAGAGCGAAGCACTGAAAAAGATTCAAGTTGTTTTTGAGGGGCTTAGTGATCTACGGTCCGCAGGCAAAGTGATCCGCGACCTGAAAAATCCGATGGTATTGGGCCCCTGGCTAGAGCTGGAACAAGATGACAAGGAATCGGACGGCTCGGCAAACAGATGGGGGACGGATTTCGCTGCCTACGAGGGGGTTATCGCCCTCGCAACCAACGGCAAGAGCAGCCAATCGAGTAAATTTTTGCGAGCGCATGCAGCCAAGGCTATTTCCTATGGATTCAGCCGAGATCGCGCCTTAAAAGCGATCACCATGGATGCAGCCCTTGCACTCGGCGTAAGCGATCGCATTGGGAGCTTGGCAAAAGGCAAACGAGCAGACATTGCATGCTTCGGCGGTGAACCCACCAATCCTGCCAACGCTGTGATTTGGGTAATGAGCGGCGGCAAGTTGGTTGAAAACAATGCAGTGAAACAAACATCCGCCGAGGCACCAGACGCAGCTATGCGCATCACCGACAGTTCGGTTGTCCTCACTACACCCTTGCCAAATTGCTTCGCGATCAAAACGTCTCGTTGTTGGCTCGAAGGACGATTGCAGCCTGCTGTCCTGCGGATTTGCGACGGAAAGATCGTTGGCATTGCTAAAGACAGCCACGACTCGATCGCTGGTAATTCCATGTTCGATTTAGCGGATGCAGTCGTCACCCCCGGGCTTTTTTCTGGCCACGCAAACTTAGGCTTAGATCGACTTATCGATCCTCAGTCGGAGTCAGAAGCGTCGTTAGTGGTTGCCGCCGATGGTTTCACCAGAGACTTCAACGGCGAATTCAAACTGGTTCGAAATGGTTTGCTTCGAGCCTTGTTAGCACCCGGAAGCTCCAACCCGATTTCTGGCAACGCCAGCCTAGTCCGAATAGGCGCGACCGAACCGACCATCGTTCGAGATGCGGCAGCAAAGTTCGTTCTGTCAAGCAACGCAAGAAATCTGAATCGATTTCCGTCAAGTCTAGCAGGCCAGATCCAGATGGTATCCCAGTCATTAAAAGGAACACTTTTGCCGTCTCGTATGTACTTGCCCGCGTCGATCGAGCAAAAACTGCAAGAACGTCGCATGTCGATTCTAAAGGACGTGGCAAGCGGAAATCGAGTCGCCATCATCGAAGCTCAAACAGACGCTGAGATTCTATCCGCATTGAAATTGATAGAATCGCAAAAGATAAACGCCTTTCTATTAGGACCGAAACAACTCAAAAGCCATATCGATCGCATCCGAAAATCCAAGAGCACCATCGTGGTTCAACCGGTCACCGCGAATAGCTTCGATTGGTATCTACAAGACATCGTGCAAGCCACAAGAGCTGGTATCCCCATTTGCTTTGCGGGTGAGAGTGCCGAAGAGTTGCGACTAACTGCGTCGTTGGCCGTCGGCATGGGAGCCGATCACAACCAAATGCTGAGTGCGTTGTGCGAATTTCCAAAGGTACTCAATGTACCACCTCGCGGAACTGGCCTTGCGATCGATGGGCCGGCCGATTTGGTGATATGGTCGGGTTCGCCATTGAACTTGGAAGCGAAGCCTCTCCATGTTTTGATTGATGGTCAAGTCGCTCCTACGAAAGACAATTGATTGATGCCCAAGACTGTTTCCAATTCGCTTTCAACAGCCATCATCCTGTCGGCGCTGATTATTCTGTCCCCTCGCATTGGAGGTGGACAAGAGAAAGATCTAGGAAACGATAGGTTCTTGATCCGTGCCAAGCATATTTATTCCGCCAATGGGACTTGGGGCGACAAGGGAGAGGTGCTTGTCTACGGTGGCAAAATCAAGTTCATCGGGGACGCGATTGACGTCTCATCGCCCATAACGATCCTAGAAGTCGATTCCTTGATGCCAGGAATTGTCGACGCGTACTCTAGTGTTGGACTCTCAGGTGGAACCAGCGAAGTTTCGCGCGAGATCACACCCGAGTTTGATTCGTATTCCGCAATCGACTGGAGCTCCAGAGATTTTTTGGAGGCGATCGCAATGGGGATCACTACCGCTCAAGTGATTCCAGCAACGGAAAGCGTCTTTTCTGGCTTAGCCTGCATCGTGAAGACGGCCGGTGAACCGACGGAACGAACGATCACCTCGAGCGGCAGCGCTGTCATTGCCGTCTGTAGCGATCCAACATCGCGCAATCGAGCGAGATCTCGTCCCGACGGGATTTACATGCGTCAGCCGACGAACCGAATGGGGGTCGTTTGGATCGTTCGCAGCTCACTGGCCCGGATACGAAGCGGTGGGACTGTCGATGGAGCAGACCCCATGTCGACCGCCCTGTTGAAAGAAATCCTCAATGGAAAAAAGAAAGCGATCGCGGTAAGCCGAACGGATTTCGATATTCGCAGCGCTTTAGATGTGGGTGACGAGTTTGGATTCAATCCAACTATTTATGGTGGGGATGAAGTCTACCGAATTCTCGATGAGTTCAAGAAACGCGACGGCCAAGTCGTTTATACGGCACTTGCCCGTGCGGCGGCAACTAGCCGAGGAAACGAAGGGACTGCCTTGCGATGGAACGTACCGGGAAGACTTATCGAGGCCGACGTGCCGTTCTGCTTGGCAGGCGATGCGTTGCTCGATCAAGCGAGATTTGCATTTCGATTCGGGCTGACGCCCAAGCAAGCCATAGCGGCAATCACGTCCCGGCCAGCCGAAATATTGGGACTTTCTGATCGCATTGGATCGATTGCAATTGAGAAGGATGCGGACCTAGTCGCTTTGAATGGCGACCCTCTTCAGCCGACGAGCAGCATCTCCTGGACTATGGTTGGTGGCAAGATTTATGGAAACGACATGAGCAAGCAATGACAAACCACTTAATGAAATACATCGCAGCAATCGTCGCTTTATTGAGTCTATCGACCAGCCATGCCCTTTTGCATGCCGATGGACTATTGGCCATACAAGGGGCCAAGATCATTCCTATCGTCGGTGACCCAATTGCCGTAGGAACGATTCTCATTCGAGATGGAAAGATCGAAGCGGTCGGCAAGGACATTGCTATTCCTGGTGAAGCCAAAGTGATCGATGCAACGGGCAAAGTAATCATGCCAGGTTTCGTGGATGCCCACAACGCGGCCGCCATGACTTCCGCGAATGAGCGCAACGAATTCGTCCCATTTCTTTCCGTTGTCGATTCGATTGATCCGGTATCACCCTACTTCGAAGAGTGCCGTCGCAACGGGATTACCTCCGCCGCTGTGGTTCCCGGAAATAGCACTCTCATCGGTGGCCAAGCGGCTGTGATTAAGACTGCCGGTCAATACGTCAATGACATGCTATTGAAACGCGAAGCTGGCTTAAAAATCTCTTTGCGACCTGCCAGCGGCAATCGAATGAGCCAACTTTCGCGATTGCGCAAAGAGCTCGACAAAGCCAAAAGAGCTTTGGAAAAGGAAGCCAAAGGCGAGAAGCTGGACACTTCCGCAGAAATCAAGAAAGAAGGGGAGGATGCTTCAAAACCTGCCGATAAGCCCGAGGGCGGTACCGAAGAAACAAAGGAAGAGGGAAATGCCGACCGACAACCAGTGAGCGGTAGCGACGCGGCGAGCCAAGCTGCCGGATTGGAGGCTTTGAAGAAAGCCATTCAAGGAGAGCAATCCGTTTACATCTACTGTGAAAACGGAATGGATGTAACGGCTGCGATTCAGTTGGTCGCAGACTATAGCCTCAAGCCCATCTTTGTGCTTGGACCAAGTTGCTACAAAGCTGCCGAACTACTCGCCAAACGCAATGAGACGGTCATACTCGATCCTAGTCTCGTTTACTGGGAGACCAATCCTCGAACCCGCGAGGACAAGAAAGTCATCGTTCCTCAAATTTTTCGAGCCGCCAAAGTCCCGTTCGTATTTCAAACGGAAGGGTTTGGGGCGAGAACGTCGTTAGGAAGCAGTTTCTTCTGGTACCAAGCCGCGACTGCGGTCAAGTATGGAATGCCGGAAAAAGAAGCTCTCGAAGCGATTACCTTGCTGCCTGCCAAACGAATCGGTATCGGGCATTTGGTCGGTTCGATCGAAGTCGGCAAAGATGCCGACTTGTTGGTGCTAACCGGTGAGCCCCTGGACATCTCGACCTGGGTTGATCAAACCATTATCGATGGCAAGGTAGTGTACGAGCGATCCAAGGACGAAAAGATCAAGCGACTCTTAGCCCCTGTAGCGGAGTAGGCTGACAATGCAAATACCTAGATGGAAGCTCTGCTTCGCTACCCTGCTATGGATTGGATTTTCTGTCGTAGCAATTGAAAATCGTGTCGCAGTTGCGCAACAAGTAGACGCTTATTTTGCCAGCCAGATTTGGCCTGGTAGCGGACCCGTCATCGACGATGCCGTCATGGTTGTGACGGATGGCAAAGTTTCGCAAATCGGCACACGCAATGCAACCGAGATCCCATCGGGTGCCAAACGACACGACTATTCAGGCGATACGCTTATTCCGGGGCTTGTGGTCGCTCAAACATCGCTGGTGGATTCGAGCGCTCCGAGCACGCTCGCTTTGACTCCCGACATTCGAGCGGTAGACGGCTTTGATCCATTTCGCGATTTCGATAAATACATCGAGGCGGGTGTTACCACCGTTCAGTTGTCACCAAGTTCATCGCTTTTGATGCCCGGTCAAGGTGCGGTTGTGAAACTCGGCGGTAAAGATCCCGAGAAACGCGTCCTTTCCAATTCGGAGAGTCTGCGTATCGTACTGACACGTGAAGCAATGACGCCACCCACCGTTTACGAACCGCCAGTCGGTGCCGTTTCCGTAGATCGTCCCCTCGAATCAACGCGACCGCAACTCGCATCGAGCTTTGCGGAAGCCCTCGTCGGACTAGATGTTCTCTTTGCAGAAGCCAAAAAGAATGATGCGAATCGATCCAATGGCGATCCTATCTTAATGGCCTTGTCGAAGTTGATAGCTGAGAAACGAACGTTGCGATTTTCCGTGGAGAACAATTACGAAGTGAAAGCTGCCCTGTCGCTCGCTCGCCGATTCGAACTGCCGTGGCTGCTCGTCGATCCGAACGATACAACCGAGTTGCGGAATGTTGATTGGAAGAGCGATTCCGCAATCGGTGTCGTATTGAGCCCGGAGATGCGAGCTGGCCGAATTCTGAATCCAACGGTGCCCATCCCCGATCGGAAGCCAATCATCGACGTTTGGTTGCGAGCCAAAGCGCTCGTCGATTCCGGTATTGGAAATAAGCTTGCCATACGACCACCGACCGACACCGACTTGTCAGACTTGCTTTTTCTGGCATCCCTTTTCAAACGAGGAGGACTGACTACCGAACAGGTTCTGGGCATGATCACCAGCAACCCTGCAAGCATGATGGGAGTTGGCAATCGAGTCGGTTCACTAAGACCATCAGCCGACGCAGATTTCGTTGTATTGTCCGGCAATCCACTGGAATCCGGGACGCGCGTTTTGGCTACGTATATCGAGGGCCGCTCTGTCTTCCAAGCGAACGTCGACAACACATCTACGGTAATCGAAGCGAGTTCCGTCTACACCCCACAAGGGATTGTGACGGGGGGAGTGGCCGTTAGAAAAGGCAAGATCAGCGGTGTCGGACCCAGCGTATCCTCCTCTCGCAACGCTGCCATCAAGCGATTTCCGAACGGAGTCATCGTACCTGGATTGATTGATTGCGGTACCAATGTTGGGCTTGGTGGTAACTTAGCCGAGTCTCTCTCCCTGAATGCGAAGCTAGGGGATTTGCTGGCCAGAGACAATGACCAAATTCGATTGGCCAGACAAGGTGGTATCACGACCGGCTTGATTAGCTCTGCGCGACTCCCAAGCCCGGTGCTCGCGTTCAAATTGACCGACGCTCCACGAATCATCAAAGATCCTGTCGCCTTGCGATTCAGTGTTGGCGGAAATCTGACAACTGCGGAAGATACTACGCGCCGCATGTTGCGGTCGGGTAAGTCCTATGCCGATGCATGGAGCAAATACGAAGCTGACTTCGCTACCTATGAAATCAAATTGAAAGAATACGAAGCGGCTAAAAAGCAGTTCGATGCGATGAAGGCGGCCGAAGAAAAACAAGCGGATGCCAAGAAGCAAGCGGATGCCAAAGCAGCATCTCCGCCGGAGGGCGCAAACCCACCCAAGAAACCGGAGGAAGCGGGTAAGCAACCCGATGTCAAACCAGCAGATGTCAAACCCGCAGACGTCAAACCCGCAGATGCAAAGCAACCGGATGGTAAGCAATCAGACAGTAAGCAGCCCGAACCGACTAAGCCTACCGCGGTTGAACCTAAGAAACCGGACGAACCCAAGAAACCGGACGAGCCCAAGAAACCGCAAGTGGTGGATGCAATGGAAGCGTATCGACCTCTCTTCGCCAAGAAGATCGTGGCCATGGTCGAGGCCACTGAGTCAAAGTCTATCGAGCTGGTAGTGAAATTGTTCCGTACCGAGTTTGACTTATTGACAGCCATCGTGTCGGGGCGAGCTGCCGCAGCCCAATCCGAGTTGCTGGCCAAGAATGGTACTATGGTTGTAACCGGTCCACTGTTGATCGGTGAAGAAGAGGGGCAAATAGTGAACTATCCAGCCGAGATTGCCGCTGCCGGAGTTCCGACCGCCTTTCAATCGCAAACAACCACTGGCACCAGCAAATTGCCCGAGGTTGTTGCTTATGCAGTTTACAGAGGGCTCGGGTTGGATGATGCGCTACGCGGAATGTCACAGGGACCTGCAACGTTTTTGAAGCTCACCAGCGTGGGGGCCATCGAACTTGGTAAAGACGCAGACTTAGTCGTTCTGAGTGGCCCCCCTTTTGAACTTTCGAGCGAAGTTCTGGCTGTCATGATCGATGGCAATTGGGTCTATGAAAAGGAGATCAAATAATGCATCGAAAACTGTTCCTAGGCTCTTGCCCAGAATCGTTTCACCCCGAGCCGGAGGCGACGGTTCGTGGATCCAGTCGATTTGTCATGGTTCTATTTGCGTGCCTACTCCTAACCCAAGTTAGCAACATTAGGTTTGCGAGTGCAGAAGACGAAAAACCCAAACTGGCGATCCACGTCGGCAAAGTGATTACCTGTGTTGGCGAACCGATCATCGGCGGCACCATCTTGGTCTCCGAAGGGAAAATCGAAGCTATCGGCAAAACCAAAGACATCATTGTCCCTGAGGGCTATCAAAACATCCATCACCCGGATGCATTCGCCATGCCCGGTTTGGTCGATTGCCATTCCCATGTAGGCGGCTCTGGCGATCTGAACGAGATGGTTTACCAAACAAACCCAGAGCTACGCAATTGGGATCAAATCATCCCGCATAATGATCAGCTCAAAACAGCTATCGCAGGGGGTGTTACTACCATTTGCTTCATTCCCGGTAGCGGTACCAACATGGGCGGCTGGGGAACGCTCATGAAAACGGGCCCTGGCAAACTATCTGACATTATCATCAAGGCACCCGGCGTGCTCAAGATCGCCCAAGCCGGTAACCCTGAGCGTCAAGATGGCGAGGTTGGTTCGGGGCGAATGGGTATGAACCATGTCATTCGCGAGCAATTGATCCAGGGTCAATTGTACGTCCGACAGTGGGACGATTTCAAAGCGGGGCGCACCAAAGCAGAGCCACCTTTGAATCTGAGACTGGAGTATTTCAAGCCACTATTCCATCGCGAAATTCCGGTTGTCGTTCATACTCAAATTTACCAAGTGGTCCAGTCGACACTGAGGATCCTTCACGACGAAATGAACTTGCGAATCGTACTCGATCATAGCGAGTTTGATGCATACAAATTG
>JBBRJI010000054.1:0-14581 GCA_038219625.1 Pirellulales bacterium
TCGGTCCCCTTCGAATAGCTTTTGGCCAGTCGAGGCATTTGGGAATCGCTCAAATAGAAAGTGGTGTCTCGCATGCCGAGCGGCTTGCATACCCGCTCGTTCACAAACACATCAAAACTCTTTCCTGAGACCACTTCGACGATTCTAGCCGCAGTGTTGATACTTGTTTGGCTGTATTGCCATTTACTACCCGGTTCGAATTGCAACGGCAGCTTTGCGTACTTCTCCGCAGCCACTGCTAGCGTCGGTGAAGTGTATGCTTCTCCACCGGGAAGCTCACGCATTCCCGAAGTGTGATTTAGCAATTGCTCAATCGTGACGGTAGCTCGTTCGCCTGTCGATGTCTTGAGGCCCGCCATTTCTGGCAAGTGTTTTGCAATCGGATCCGACAACGCAACCTTGCCCTCGTCCACCAGCATCATCACGCATGCGGCGGTGACTGGTTTGGACATCGAAGCGATCCAATGCATCGAATCGGTCTTCATGGGTGATTGGCTGGCCAGGTCCGAGAAGCCAGTGGCTTCGAGATGAAGTGTTTTGTTCGGAGTTACCACCATCGTGACCACACCAGCCACTTCGTTTTTGGCGACGAAGCCGTCCATCGTTTGTTTTATGGAGAGCTGCGATGGGTTGTTTGAGTCGAGCTTGCCTTTGCGGTAAACGATGAAGTAGTTTTCTTTGAGCCCGAGTTCTGGCGTTTCCGATGGAACGAAGCCACAAGAAGCGATTTCCTTTTCGACGGTTTCTCGATCGGCCCGGACGTGATTCATGGTCCAGTCGCTGCTCACTCCTGGGATCCGATTCATGTCGATGAGAATTAACCTGCCGTCCGGTTTCAAGGCTTTAAAAATGGAGGCTGTGGTCTTGAATGGATACTCGAAATGGTGGTAGGTATCGCAAACGAATGCCATGTCGATAGTGTTGGGAGCGAGCAAGCAGGATTCTTGATTGCAAAGCTGGGTCGAAACGTTGGAAAGCTTTTCTGGTTTGCAGGTTTCGAGGATGTGATCCAAGAAACTCTGGGCGATGTCGACCGCAATAACCTTTCCGTTTGGGCCAGTGGCTTTTGCAAACAATCGCGTGAACAGGCCGGTGCCAGCCCCGATATCAGCGATCGTCATGCCTGGAACAATTTTCGATGCCGAGACGATCTGATTTCGATTGGCAAAGACTTCGCGGCTTTCGACCTCGAACTTTTCGAGAAACTCGGTCGGGGTTGGTTTTTCGAAAGGAGCATTAATCCCCGGTCGAACGCTTTTTTCCTGGGCGGGCAAAGTGCCAACAAAGGAAGGTACGAAACAAAAAACAAGCGCCAGGCAGACGGCCGGACGCTTGGAGGTGCGGGTTATTTTCATGTTAAAAAATCGTTTTTGGTGGGCATTACGACATTAAGCGTTCGAAACGGATTCGATATGAATCTGCTTGTATCCGCCTGTAACCGTGAAGTATGCGAGCAAGAGCAAGTAGAGCACTAACATTGTCGCAGGAATGTAGGACGTCAACTTCAATGCCATACGGCCTCCATGTAAGCCTGCCTCGTCGACAGGTTTCTTGTCGGTGTCTGCAGTTGCTTTTGCTGTTTCCCACCAATTTGCGAGCTTGGCATGATTCGGATCTGATTTTTCTTCTTTGGCAAGAATTTCGCCGGCGCGAGCCAGTTCCTTGCCACCATCATCGAGAACAGCAACTTTGCTTCCATCCAGACCGACAGTATTGAACCACAAGAAGCTGTTCTCATTTCCAGCTTTGTATCGTTCGTAAATTGCTGGATCCTGATCCGCTAACTGCTTAGAGGCGTAAAAGTCTTGTTGGAACCCGATTCCGGGACCACCCAGTAGTCCTGCTGAGAGCATTCCAACACCACCCATTGCGCCAATGGTAACCGCCCCACCTTGAGGGAATCGTTCTGAAACCACAGCCAGCATCGTAGGCCACAGAAAGGTCTTTCCGAATGCGTACACTGTTGCGGCAACAATGCACATGTAAACTGTCGTGGCAGATCCAAGCAATTGAAGGCCGATAAAACCCAGTAGTGCGCTAACTGCGAGCAGTCCCAAGGGCGAAATTCTTTCAACAATTGGACCGGCAAAAAATCGCAAAGCGAACATCAAACCGGAGGTGTAAACAAACAACAACAAGCCATATTGAGGAGAAGCCATGATGGCGCCTGTGATTTTACTGATCCAAGAATCCGTTCCAAGTTCAACATATCCAACCAACGCATGAATGATCAGCATCACAATCATTAATGGATGGAACAAGTACGAAAACATCTTGCCAGAACTAACACCTGCCGTAGTGGCTTCCGAAGCTGGGAACTTCTGCCCCAATATCATGAGTCCGTACAGAACCACCGGAACTAAAAAGAAAGAAATTTGGATTTGCCAAGCTACTGGTTTCACACCTTCGCCGCCGGCCATGAAATACGAAAGTAATCCCCCGATAATCAAGCCACCCGGCCATCCCGCATGCAAGATATTTAGGTAGTGGGCTTTGTTGCGAGGGAACAAACTTGCCACCAGCGGATTGACGACTGCTTCGCAAACACCGTTTCCAACCGCAAACAAGAACATGCCCCAGTAAAGGCATTGAAAAGCTGCCCCTTTTCCTCCGGCTTCGAACGCCCAACCGGCAGCCAAGGTTAGGATTGCAGAGAGAAGATGCGTCAAAAATGCAATCCACATTAGCCTTCCATATCCAACAGCATCGGCAATGAAAGAGCTTAAGAGAATTATGACACCGAAACCGACAAGTCCACCCCCGGTTATCAAACCCAGTTCGGTCATCGTGAATCCATATTGCTCTGCCCATTGCCCCAGAATTCCGCCTCGCACCGAGAATCCCACCCCAGCCGCAAGAATGGCCATGAATCCCGCCCAAAGGAGACGCTGAGCATTTGGAGCGGAAGAAGTTTCAGTAGAGGACATAGGCAATCTCAATTGGGGAAGGGTTGAGCGAACTCAATAATTGTGGGGGGTTTACGGAATGCTACTACTAGCGGGCGCTAATTTAATCCAAGGCGACTTAGTCTGCCACTAGAGACTGAAAACATTTTTTCCTGTGGTGCCGTTCTGCGACTCCATTGCCACGTCACGGTGTGTCCAGGCCGCAAAGTTTGCCCATCCTAATGTTGAGGGCGATGCGCTTTTCAAGCGACAATATAAGGGAGCGAGACGGCTAAGAACTTTTCATAGCTGCGATAATCAACTTTCCGTAGCTGAATTGTAAGAATTCAACGCATTCCTGAGTTCTGACAAATAAATCTACCGGAACCACGATGCAAATGCGAAACTCGCCTACCCCGCAGGGAATTCCATGTTCATTGGTTCGAAATTTGCTGGTGATCCAGAACTGACTTTTGCACGTAAGTCAATTTGGCAAAAGGCGTGTTGACCATAACTGATATTTGTTGGAGCAATGCAAATGAACCGATCTCTTGGAACTTGGAAGCCCCTAATACTGACATTGGTTCTTGGTTTTCCGATAGGATATTGGCTTTTTTCGAACCCTCCGACCCCACCGTCTGCGGTATATGCACAACAAGCTGTCGATGCCCAGCAAGCTCGCGGGGGGCTCGGCAGTTCGAACGGTATCGCCAGCGCAGACCAACTTTCCAGAGTTTTTAGGGATGTTGCCAAATCGCTAAGGCCTTCCGTCGTAAGTATCAAAAACGTCGTTGAGCGATCAGCCATCAAGTCGCGCGGTTCGCGTTCGCTGGGCTTGCCGCCTGAGTTAGAGCAGTTTTTCGGAAAGCAATTTGACGGATTAAACAACGAAAGCGACGACGGCTCAGAAGTACCTAAGGGACGGATTCAGAACGGCCTTGGTTCTGGCGTCATTGTTCGGACCGATGGCTACATTTTAACCAACAATCACGTCGTAGAGGGGGCAAGTATTCTTGAGGTAGAACTCAGCGACGACAGGAAGTTTGATGCGAAGGTTATCGGTACAGACATCCGTACCGATTTGGCCATTCTAAAAATAGAAGCGAAAGGCTTAGTTGCTGCGTCACTCGGAAATTCCGGAGAGATGGAGGTCGGTGACTGGGTCATCGCAATTGGTAGCCCGTTTGGGCTAACTCAAACCGTGACCGCGGGCATCGTGAGTGCGACGAATCGAAGCGACCAGGGCATCACGATGTACGACAATTTCATCCAAACCGACGCAGCCATCAATCCAGGCAACAGCGGAGGACCATTGCTCAACATGCGAGGCGAAGTGATCGGGATTAATACGGCGATTGCTTCACGAAGTGGCGGTTACAATGGAATTTGCTTTGCCGTCCCGAGCGACACGGCCAAACGAGTCCTCGATGATTTGATCAACAAAGGTAGGGTAACGCGGGGCGTTATAGGAATTAGACCCGAAACATTGCGTTCGGAAATGCTCGAAAAACTCTCATTGCCTGCAGGCACGCGAGGCGCGTTAGTAGCTTCGGTTACCAAGGGCTTGCCGGCTGCCAAGGCGGGACTCAAAGAGGGGGATGTTATCACGGCAATCAACGGTGTGGCTATCATTTCTGATTCCGGCATGCGTCGAGCTATCGGCGAGACGAAACCTGGCACAAAGGTGAAGGTTGATTACCTGCGCGGCGGCAAACGGTTGGAAGTCACCATCACCGTGGATGAACTGGACGATGAGGCGCTAGCCGCAGCTAGCATGGAAACAATTGATGTTTTCGGCGTGACGGTCGGGATCGTTTCTGACGAGACTCGTGATGAGCTGGGACTTAAGCAAGGAGAAGGGGTTGAAGTCAAAAAAGTCAACCGAAATAGCCCGCTTGCTGCAATTATCCCGCCGGGAGTTGTCATCTTATCGATCAACGGCAAAAAAATCGGAACGCCCGTTGAATTCGCTGAATTGATGGAAGTTGCGGGTAAAACAGGGATGATCAAAATGATTATTCGAGATGGCGAAGCGGACAAGTCTGTTCAGTTACGCACCCGATAAATCGCGGGGGATGTTTGTTGAATTGCGATGGAGTTATACTAGGGGTCGATTCCGCTGTTACATTGGGTGGGACTTCCCCGGTCCAAAGGTGGAATTACCAATCCTAACTCCAAATCACAGGCGAAATCATGGCGAGAAAGCACTTTACTCTGGTTGTGTACCTAGCTTTCGGTACGATTTTATTGCTGCATCCAGGCGCCTCCGCAGCCGATGCGGTTGTATTGGGAAAAGACGAATTGACCAAGGGAATTCCTGGTTCCGCGAAGTTGTCTGTCTCAGAAATCAAAAGATATTTGGACAACCCAGCCAACCATGAAGAGCTAAAGGTCAAATTGCCCGACGGACTTTCAGCAGGCGTCGACGCTCTCTACATTCCCGCCGACAACCCGTTGACCCGGGCTAAGATCGAGCTGGGTCGGCAACTGTATTTTGATAAGCGATTGTCTGGAGATAACAGCGTTAGCTGTGCTGATTGCCATAGTCCGGTGAATGGTTATGGAGCCAATACTCAATTCGGAGTCGGTGTGCGCGGCCAAACCGGTAATCGAAACTCGCCGGTCTCGTTCAACCGTATTTTGAGCAAAGCCCAGTTTTGGGACGGCCGGGCTTCAAGCCTCGAGGATCAAGCCGTCGGTCCGATTGCTAACCCAATCGAGATGGCCAATACCCACGAAGCTGTCGTCATGCTGGTCAGCCGCAATGAGGGCTACCGCATTCAATTCGAAAGGATCTTCGGCGGGAAACCCGATATTGCACAGCTTGGAAAGGCCCTCGCTGCTTTCGAGAGAGTTCTAGTTACCGGACCAAGCCCATACGATTACTACGAACCAGTTCGGCGTATGCTCGAGTCCTTTCCCGATGAACTCTCGGACTTGCAGTCTCTTAAGAAAGATGATCCTGAAATGGCCGACAAGTTCATCGCATTGAAAGCTGCGTCGGACTCACACAAAATGAGCGACGAAGCCAAGCGGGGCCGCGCGCTCTTCTTCAGTGTTAAGTCGAATTGCTCTGCCTGCCATGTTGGTGCAAACTTCACCGATGAGCTCTACCACAACTTAGGTGTTGGCATGGAAGCAAAAGAACCTGACCTAGGTAGATTCGCCCAAACCAAGGTGGAAAAAGACAAAGGTGCATTCAAGACACCAACGCTTCGGAACATCGCACAGAGCAAGCCTTACATGCATGATGGAAGCCAAAAGACCCTGGAAGAAGTCGTCGAGTGGTATGCCAAAGGCGGTCACCCAAATCCTAACTTAAGCGACAAGATCAAAAAGCTCGACCTCAGTCCGCAAGACAAAAAGGACTTAGTCGAGTTCATGAAAGCTCTCACCGGACCTTTTCCAACCGTCGAAACCGGTCGGCTGCCTGAGTAGAATCAATCGTCGTCGTTGCCCACTTCGATCACGCAAGATACGAGATAGTGATCGGAGTGACGTTTCTTGAAATCCTTAATCTCGTCATCGGTTCCGTTTTTGGTCGAATGTATTTTTTGAACGGAGTCTTTAAACTCTGGTTGGTTTTTTGGAACAAAGATACGATCGAACGGAGCGCTCGAATAGCCTGAACCCCAAGCGGCAGTTGTTCCCAATTCCTTTGCATTCAAATCCACAAAGCCAGCGTCCACCAGAATTTTGGGAGTCGCATCGTCGGGAGCCAATATATTTGTGTCGCCAAGGAGAACAATGTCTTCGTCCTTGAATCTCTCTTTGAGTGCTTTCAACTGAGCAACAAAGACGTTGACTTCCGCCTGGCGTTGTTTTTGCGGGAACAAAGGATCCGAATCGTTAGGGTCTTTTCGATTGGATTTGAGATGGACTGGGATGAAAACGACATCGGTCTTTCCTTCACCGAATGAAAACTTGACCGCAGTGGCACGCCGTTCCCAAAATTTATCCCCGAAGGTCTGATTTTCGCCGACGGGTATCGAGTACGGCTCGCCCATCAACTTAGCTCTGTCACTTCGCCACGCGATGCCAAGATGCTGACCGCGGGTAATGAAGTCCTCGGTATCCTTTGAATAATTTGTTTTCGGAAACAAAAGATATTGCCATGTCTGACCGTGGACATTCTTTAGTTCGTCGAAGGTTCGTTGTAATGGTTTACTGGTAAAGGGAGCTTCATTCTTTTCGACGCCGATTTCTTCCAAGGTCAATACATCCAATTTGGCTTCAGCGATATAGGTGGCGAGATCCTCTGGCGACTGCTCGACGTCCTTGCCTGGCCGACCTCGCATGCTCGGGAAGCCGAGCCATTCGATGTTCCACGCTCCGATTCGGAAGTCCTCTGCCTGGGCGTTAGGTGCAAAAAAACAAAAGAGTGCGGTGATCGCCAAAGTTCCGAATCTTAGTTTCATGTTGTTCTTCCAATTCCTATCGCTCGCTGAAATGCGAAATGCTTTTGTCAGGCGACCATTCAATCTGAATCGCGAACGCGGAATCCAACAAGATGTGTTTCTGTTGAGTTTTGACAATTTCGCCGTTCTTTCACGACTTGCCCTTGTGCTATAACATGCAAACGGGAAACGAGGATCCGTTTCATTTTTCACCTGGCTCCAAACGTCAGGAAACCAGTCATTAGGATTGTTCAAATACATGACGAAACGGCGAGTCGTGGTAATTGGTGCAGGACCAGGAGGATTGGCCTCGGCGCTTCAATTGGCTCATGGCGGAGCGAAGGTCACCATTTTGGAGTCTCGTTCGCAAGTGGGCGGACGATGCGCAAGCATTTACGCTGACGGCTTTCGATTCGACACCGGGCCCACGTTTTACCTATATCCCCGCATTCTGAGAGAGATTTTTCAGTCTGTTGGTCGAGACATCGAGGTTGAGATCCCGATGAAGCGACTGGATCCACAATATCGCGTTTCCTTTGGTGCTGGTGGTCATTTGGATTGCACCAACGATCTCGCGGAAATGGACCGTCAGATTGAGGAACTGTCGCCTCGGGACGTCGGAGCCCTAAAACGGTATCTCGATCACAACCGTGTGAAATTGGAAAAATTTCGGCCTATCCTGGAATCTCCCTTCAACAGCATGCTCGATTTGTTGCGACCTTCTGTCCTCGCGGCAGCGTCTCTGGTAAAGCCTTGGAAAACGCTAGGCAGGGAATTGCAAACCTACTTCCTAGACCCCAGGCTAGTCATCGCTTTTTCCTTCCAGGCCAAGTATCTGGGAATGTCTCCCTTCAAGTGTCCAAGCCTCTTCTCCATCCTTTCCTTTTTAGAATACGAATACGGAGTATTTCATCCTATCGGAGGATGCGGACAAGTGAGCGAGAGAATGGCTGAAATCGCTACAGAAATGGGATGCGACATCCGAACGGACGAGCCGGTCGAAAGTTTAGAGTTCCAAGGCAAGCGTGTTACGGCGGTGGTCACCGACCGAGGGCGCTACGAAGCGGATGCGTTCGTGATCAACGCTGACTTTGCACACTCCATGCAAAAACTAGTCCCCGACAAACTTAGGAAGCGGTGGTCCAATCGCAAGATCGCGAAGAAGCGATTTTCGTGCTCCACTTTCATGATGTATCTGGGAATCCAAGGGCGATACGAAAACCTTAAGCACCATACCATTCATATTTCCAAAGACTACGATCGCAACCTGAGGCAAATCGAGAAAGATCTAGTGTTGCCGGACGATCCGTCGATCTACATTCAAAACCCATGCGTTACGGATTCGTCATTAGCTCCCGAGGGTAAGAGCACCATTTATATCCTTGTTCCCGTTCCGCATTTGAATCCGAACACTCCTTGGGACGAAGACCAAACACGAGCATTCCGCGAACTCACTTTCAAGAAGTTGGCGGAATTGGGCATGAGCGACCTGCGGAGCAGAATCGAATACGAACAAATTGTAACTCCAGCCAATTGGCGAGATGATTTCTCCGTGTATCGTGGTGCGACATTTAATCTTGCGCACAATCTCGGCCAGATGCTCCACTTGCGACCTCACAACAAGTTTGAAGAGTTAGACGGAGTGTATTTGGTCGGAGGCGGTACGCACCCTGGAAGTGGGCTTCCAGTGATCTACGAGTCCTCTCGAATCACTTGCAAACAACTCCTTCCCGAACTAGGGCTATCGGCTAAATTCATCCACGAGAATGCTCCCTTACTCGAATCAGAACCGGCCCTTGTGTAATGCTGAAGGATCAGACGCCTCCCTATTCCAGGCAACTTTGAACACGAAACCAACGCCATTCGGTGCGTCTCTGCATGCCCTGGCTTCACGCCAGCGGTTCTGACCATCCGTTCTAGAGGCGACGGTATCTATCCCCCCAGGATAATGTGGCCCGCTTCCACGGATTCAACACATACCTTTTCCACTTTGTTGGCGAAAGCAACCAAATCTGGAGTTCCATCGACTTCGCCCCGACGAATCAAACCACGAGTCCAAGCAAAAATCGACGCAATGGGATTCGTCGACGTTGGCTTACCCGCTTGATGGTCCCGATAGTGGCGTGTAACCGTTCCGTGTGCCGCCTCTGCTTCGAACGATGTTCCATCCGGCGACATCAGCACCGAAGTCATCAGCCCCAGCGAACCATAGCCCTGCGCCACCGTATCCGATTGGACATCGCCATCATAATTCTTGCATGCCCATAGATAGCCGCCGCTCCACTTCAAATTGGCTGCCACCATATCATCGATCAGTCGATGCTCGTACGTTAACCCAGCCGCCTTATACGGCTCAGCGTAGTTTGCTTCAAAGATTTCTTGAAATAAATTTTTAAACCTGCCATCGTACGTTTTTGCAAATAATGGGCTCGCGGAAGATGGTACCGATCAAAATATTTCGAATTGTACCGTTCGGGCTACGCAACATTTCCGGCGAGCCAAATTCCTTGACTCGCGATTCGTCGTGCGTGATCGTCGCGCACTTGACCGCTACTCCATATTTTTTGGTTGCGTTGGCGGAATCGACCGTAATCTGGTCTTTGGTGGCATCACTGCTTTGGATGCTTAAGTCAAAATACTTGAGGTCGATATCGAGGTAGGGATGGATTAGTTTTTCCTTGATTTTCGACCAGATAATACGAGTCATCTCGTCGCCGTCCATGCCTGAATCACATTCAATCCGCCAGAGATGGTGATGGTTGTTTCCTAGCCCGGGAAGGTTAGGCTGGGCCTGCAAAGAAGATCACTGTGATTTCACCCTGTCAATTTATTGATTCGCAGGGTTTGACGTCGCTAGGATTTTTTGCTGGGGTCCTTGAACTTGGCTGAAATGCCCAGTCCATCCCCGATTTGCATATTGCAAAGCAGTTCACCAAAGACCAGCAACCACGTTACCAGTTGCGGGTCTGCTTGAAAGCACTGGTCGAGTCGCTGTCGAAGATCGGTTAAGCCGCAAGTGCCACGTTTGAGCTTCTTGCGACGACAATAGATGATTGGCCAAACGGTGGCCCAAACACCTTGAAATGTCGGTGAGCACTGGAGTCCTTCGCCACACAATACGGCCAAGTGCAAATCGCTTAGGGCTGGCACCGATTCGCACCAATCACTCCATTTTCCTTGATTGCTGCCACCTTGGGTAATGTTGTTACCAGATATCTTTTTGCGTTGCTTTCCAAATCGCTCATCCGCGGTTTGAATCGTCAGCAGCACATTCTCTTCCGTCGCTTTCCAGGCCGGTCGGTAAACACTGATCGGCTCCTCAATGACTTTGATCATGGTCGCTTGACCATCGATTGCAAAGGTCCATGTCCCATCTACCCAATTGTTCGCTTTCCAACTCGCCGTCGTTTTTAATTCCAAGGTGCTTTTGCCCGAAGACTCCATCGTAAACCCGGTTGGGGCATTCGAACCTTGCCTAGCAACGCGTCGTTGCCACGACACAAAGTCCCCGCTTAGGATTTTCATGGTGACCTGAGTGGACCAATCGCGAATGCCCATCGCATTGGCCCAAACGGTGGCGTCGTCGATCTTGGGAGGTGCAGTCTGTTCGATTGAGAATTCGTCGGTACAATCCAAAACCCAGGCTGGTTGGGCGCTTGGTATCGAGGTCAGAAGCCACCTCAGGTCATTGGAAACGCCGAATTGCCAAAGGCCCTCCAACGCCGAGTCCAACATGACCGCCTTTTCCCGGATCGTCGTCAAACTAGTAATGCAATCGATCCAATCCAAGTGTTTTTTTGCGTTCAGTCTCGATTGCTGAATCAAAGGATCGCTCACCCCCATCAACGCTTGTAGCCAACCGGAGTTGGCGTAGTCTTGTTCAGTGGGTGAAAGAGTTTTAGACATTATTTTTCCGGAGAAGACATTCAAGAGATTGAGACTATGCACTTCCAATCTAGCAGTTGGTAAGGGACTCCCACTAGTCCAAGTCCGCAATTTAACGTCGAAAGCAATGGTGCACGGCGTTCCGTGCCGTGATTCTCCGTGCCGTGATTCTCGAACTCGCTTGTTTGTCCTCGGGTAGCTTTTATGTTAATATGGAGGATGAGCCAAAGACGCTTTTCCTGCCTCTTGCGCCAGCGAATCCCACCTTTCTCCAATGCGACGATTACATTCATTGCTCACATCGCCAACTTGCTCTCGGCTGGTTCGTTTGCCAACCGTTGTATTGTTGCTTGCGTTTGTACCGCATTTCGCCTTGGGTTTTGCCGACGAAGTCGATTTCGAATCGATTCAATCTCTCTTGAACAATACGTGTTCGGATTGCCATACCGGACCAAAACCTGCTGGCGACTTCACTATCGAGAAACTCAAGCCAAGCCGCGAGTCCATTGCCGCTTCATCCGTTGACAACAGCGACTGGGAGCGAATCCTGCGGCGATTGCGGGCTGGCCAGATGCCTCCCCCCGATAGTGATAGACCCAATGAAGCGGACTACGACAAAGCGACTCGTGCAATTGAGAAGTGGTTGGATAACGGCAGTCACTTGCATCCTTTTGCTGGCCGAACAGAATCCCTACGACGACTAACTCGCACCGAGTACCAAAACGCAATCCGCGACCTGCTCGCGTTGGATGTCGATGCAAACGCCTTGCTGCCGAAAGACGAATCAAGTCAAGGCTTTGATAACATCACCGTAGGGGAACTCTCTCCGACGCTTTTGAATCGCTATCTGACCGCCGCCCAGACCGTTAGCCGCATCGCGCTCGGTCGAGAAGGGCTTGGTCCAATGGGAATCAATATTCGGGTTCCTGCCGACCGAACGCAAGATAGGCATGTCGATGGTTTGCCGTTAGGCACCGTTGGGGGTGTACTGATCCAGCACACCTTTCCACGTGATGGTGACTACGAATTTCAGTTGCGTTTGGCGCGCGATCGCGATGAAAAAGTAGAGGGACTGACCCAACAGCATTCGATTGATCTACTCATCGATCGAGAACAAAGGCACCGATTCACCGTCAAGCCGCCGCCGAATCGCGAAGACTTCACTCACGTAGACTCGCACTTGAAAATGCGATTCCGTGTCACCGCCGGCCAGCATGCAGTCGGTGTTGCCTTCCCGCAAGTGGGAGCTTCCTTAGTGGAAACGAAACGTCAACCGTTCGATGCTGCTTACAATCGTCACCGTCACCCGCGAATCAATCCAGCCCTCTTCGAACTCTCCATCGTCGGTCCATTCCAATCCGAGTCGGCCGGCAATTCTCAAAGCCGTCAGGCAATCTTTGGACAAGATTGGGTGGATACTGGCAAGACCAAGGAAACCGCAAAACACATCCTAAGTCGATTGGCGAGATTGGCGTTTCGGCGCCCGATTCGTGAAGAAGATCTCGAGTCACCCATGTGGTTCTTCGAAGAATCGTTCCGCGAAGGTGGTTTCGACGCTGGCCTCGAAGCCGCGTTAACCTCGATACTCGTCAATCCGAACTTCCTGTTTAAAATCGAAGAGCAGCCCACCGGCGATTCAGCCGGTTCGACCCATGCGGTAAGCGATTTGGAACTCGCCTCACGTCTCTCCTTCTTTCTGTGGAGTAGCCTTCCGGACGATCGCCTTTTATCCCTGGCGGAAGCACACAAACTACGCCAGAGCGATGTCCTGGCTGCCGAAGTAGAACGGATGCTCCAGGACCAACGATCGAATTCCTTGGTGTCGAACTTCGCTTCTCAATGGCTCTACCTTCGAAACCTGGAATCCATCACGCCGGACCTTAGGCTCTATCCAGATTTCGATGACAATTTAAGGCATGCGTTTCGTCGTGAGACGGAGTTGTTGATCGAGGACGTGATTGCAAACGATAGCAACGTGTTGGGTTTGATTCGCTCCAACTTCACCTTCCTCAATCAGCGACTTGCGAAACACTATGGAATCCCAAACGTCTCGGGTAGTCATTTCAGACGAGTAGACTTGTCCTCCACGAGCCAGCGAGGGGGCATGCTTCGCCACGGTAGTATCTTGACCGTTACTTCCTACGCAACCCGCACTTCACCAACCATCCGCGGCAATTGGATCTTAGAAAATATCATCGGCACCCCTCCTCCACCTCCACCCGCCAATGTCCCCGCGCTCAAGGACAAGCAAGATACGGACGGGAAATCGTTGCGAGAACGTCTAGCCATGCATCGTTCCGACCCAGCGTGTGCTTCTTGCCACAATTTGATGGACCCCGTCGGTTTTTCTCTCGATAATTACGATGCACTGGGAAGATGGCGTTCGTTTGACGATGGTCAACCGCTCGATACTGCCGGAACCATGCCCGACGGGTCACCGGTGCATGATGCGGCCACACTTGAAGACAGTATTCTGAAGCGTCCTAAGGTATTTGTTGGTACAATGACAGAAAAGTTGCTCACCTACGCGCTCGGTCGTGGCGTCGAATTAGGCGATGGCCCCGAAGTTCGAAAAATCGTAGATTTTGCAGCGGAACAGGACTTCCGATTTTCGTCGATCGTCCGAGGAATTGTTTTAAGCACGCCGTTCTTGATGAGGGACTCAGAATGACCATTTTTCAAAGGGCGCTAACGCGAAGGACGTTGTTGCGAGGGACAGGTGCTGCCGTGGCCCTGCCGTTGCTCGATGCCATGATCCCAGCCATGGCAGCAACTGCCGTCACGCCGGCCGCAAGTGAGCAGCTTCGCAGAATTGGTTACATCTATATCCCCATGGGTTGCAATCCAAAGGAATGGATACCCAGTGGCAATTCATTAGACGTATTACCTTCGAGTTTGTCGCCACTTGAAGATATCAAGGATCAAGTAAGCGTTCTCAGTGGGATGGATCTAAAGAATGCATATCCAGGTTCGCATGCTACCTCCAATTCTGCTTTTCTGAGTGCTGCTCGAGCCAAACTGACCGAAAGCACGGACTACTATCTTGGTACGACCGTCGATCAAATCGCCGCAAAGCAAATCGGACAAAAATCTCCACTTCCGTCGCTAGAATTATCGATGGATTTGTTGGCGACCGTGGGTCAGTGCGACAACGGTTACGCATGTGTCTATCAAAATAATTTGTCGTGGTCTACACCGAGCAATCCACTCCCTGCCGAAGCGCACCCGAGACTTGTGTTTGAGAGCTTGTTTGGCGAAGGCGGAACACCCGACCAACGCCGAGCCGCTTTGAAAAAGAGAGCCAGCCTCTTGGACTCAGTTACCAAGGAAATCAAAAGACTGAAGTTGAGAGTCGGACCTTCGGATCGAAACAAGATAGACGGCTACCTAGAAAACATACGCGACGTCGAACGT
>JBBRJI010000055.1:0-14566 GCA_038219625.1 Pirellulales bacterium
ATCGACCCCACGCAAGCGGCAGTCGTGATTCAGAGGAATTTCAACGATTCTCAGCGTTTGGTACGGGCCAGCGCGTCCTACAGTCTACATTGTTGCGGAGACACGGGCGCCTGCCTGGAAGAACTGTTGCATCTGCTTTGCGGGTCCGAAGACGACCAACTCGTGCATACGGTAATAGCCGATATTGGTCCAGCCGCAAGTCCGTACTTGCTACGTATTGCAGAGTCCAAACAGCGATCCACTATCGAACGCGTGTGCTGCGTTCAGGCTGCGGTCGCCATGCCAACTGTGGAATGGCCTGCGTTGGTGCGATTGCTGGACGATGACGAAATCGGAGACCAAGTTGCCCGGCTAATTGAGCCGGCCGAAAACTTTGAATCCGATGTGACACCGCTTTTGATCGGTTTGTTGCGAGAGGGTCGCATCGGAACCGCGACTCGTGGCAGAATCGTGTCAATGTTGGAGGCGGATGGATTCGGCGCTGCAGGCGATGAAGACATATGGGCGAATACACTTGCCATCAATCAGCCTGGGGCAGGCAAATCCTTTGAATCTTATCCCGAAAGCCAAATTGCTGCCGAGTCGATGCCATCTGCTGCAATGCCATCTGCTGCAATGCCACCTGCTGCAATGCCATCCGACGACACGCATGCGGAGTTCACTCCTCCATTGGCGAATAAAAGTCTGCCGCCGTCGAACGAGAAACAGCCAGAGGATCGCAAGGTTTCTGTTTTCTACGGAACCAATCGAACTCCATTGGCCGCGATAGGATCAAGTACATCGATAACGGGTGTTCACGTTGGTTTGGCAACTATGGCACTTGCAGGCATGGCCAGTTGCTTCTTTCTGTTTCCTAGGCATAGCAATATACGCTACGCGATTGCATCGTTGGTCGGAATGGGTACGGTTTCAACCATAGCCTTGCAGTTGATGTTTCTGGCAAACTGGAATGGGGCGTCGCAGGAAATGCTTCGCGACGGGGGGCAGTATAGCGATCAAATCCAATATGGCGTTTGTGAAGTTTCCATTCCCGTGGGGCATCAACCTGGCGAGTTGGAAGGACCGCAAATGTTCAAAATGGAAGTCACGCCGGACCTAGAGAAACACATTGTACTAACCAAAGTTGGACGACTGGATACCGACTCGTTCCATGCGGCATTGCAAACGGAAATGGCTCGAAAGGGGAAAAACATTTTTGTGTTCATTCACGGTTACAATGTTTCCTTCGAGGATGCCGCACGACGCACGGGGCAGATGGCCTATGATTTGAAGTTCCCGGGAGCGCCCGTCTTTTACAGTTGGCCATCTCAAGCCAATTGGTACAGTTATGTAACAGACAAAGAAAACATCGACTTAAGCACCAGCCAGATTCGATCCTTCTTGCTAGACATAGCCTCCCATTCCGAAGCCGATACCATTAACCTGATCGCGCACAGCATGGGCAACGTTGGCTTGACAGCCGCTTTGAGCGAGATCGAGCAATCGTCCAAACCGCACTTCAATCAGTTGGTTTTGGCCGCGCCCGACATCGATGCGGAGGTCTTCAAGGAGGAGATTGCTTCGAAAATCGTTTCCAAAGCGAGGCATACAACACTATATACCTCCAAGTCCGATCTCGCATTGATTGCGTCTCGCTACTTCCATCAAGGGAACCGAGTCGGCGATTCTGGTCCGGACGTATTGATCTTTGATGGAATTGATACGATCGATGCGACCGCCGTAGACAGCAGTCTGTTAGGCCATTCCTACTACGGAAGCAACGTGACCGTCTTAGATGATCTAGAACAACTGTTTCAGAATCAACCCATTGAATCCCGACACTATTTGAAATCGATCGTGACGGCAACGCGGCCTTATTGGGCGTTTGAACCGTTGCGAATTTCGAGAGTTTCAATGCCGCAATTGGAACAACGCCGGTAGTTCCCTGTTATGGCGGGGGGCAGTTTGAAATTTACCTATAAACTGGGTGGCACGCTCTGAGGTACGAAGGGCGTGGTGAATCGCTAGAGTCATTTGCCACAGTTCCCACGCCCATCGCTAATCGCTTTGGGCGTGCCACACGGTCCCCACGCTAATCGCTTTGGGCGTGCCACACGGTGGCCTGTCCTGGTAATCTTCTGTATGCCGCTCGCCTAACAAGTCCAATTGATATTAGAACGGAGCATCACCTTCGTCATCGGCAGCGGCCTGTGAGAAGACATCGTTCACATCAACGTCGTTAGGGCTGGACTGGCCAGCTCCGACCTTATTGAAACTCATCGCTTCGGCACTTAGAAAATACTTGACTTCGCTAGTGGGATCTTTTTGCCATTTGCGGCCGCTCAAGCGGTAAGTCACGTCGATCTCGTCGCCAAGCTTGAGTTCGTCGACCGCTTCGCAAGCGTCGTTGGTGAATTCCAATGGCACATAATTGGCAAAACGACCATTTTGCTGCTCAAGTACCACCAATCGTTTTCGGAATCCTTTTTGGCCGAAGGACTTGGTATCTTCGATAACATGGACGGTTCCACGGATTTTTGTATTGGACATGGCTCGAAGCTTGGTCTGAAAAATTGAGAATGGACAGGATTCAATCTATTGGCAAATTGTATCGAAGCAAGGGCGAATGGGGAAACCAAGCCACTGGATTTTTTTTGACAAACTGAAATCCTGACTGTTCGATGCAAATTAGCGACCCGAAGTGATGGACCCGCGACCGATGGGTTGGTAAAACGAAGATACCAGCATCCGATGTGGCTGATCGGCCACGTCAAACTTCTTTAAACAGCGAAAAATGGCAGTCAAGACGGCAGCAGAAAAAACAACTCCAGTCGTTCCGGCATTTGAGTTCTTGGAATCCAAAATCGCTTTGCCCTTGCCGACGGTCATTGCGTGTTTCGGTTCCGACGACTTCCTTCGACGAACCGCAATTCACCACGTTATTGCCGGTTCGGGAATCGATTCGGAAACGATCCGTTCGTTTGACGGCGAAACCGATGCGTGGCGGGATATTCACGATGAGCTCGCGACGCGGTCGCTATTTGACGAAGGCGGAACCAAAATCGCGATCGTTCGCAATGGAGACAAATTTGTCAGCAAGAGCCGTGAGCAGCTCGAACGTTGGACGGAACAATCTGCTGTCGACACATGCCTCATTCTAGAGATCCAAACCTTGGCTGCGAACACGACGCTCTACAAACTCATTGCGAAAAAAGGAAAGCTGGTCAAATGCACTCCGCCCCAGAAATCTTCCTGGGGCAATCCGCCCGATGAAAAGGCCATTCAAAAGTGGGTGGTCGCTTGGGCGAGCTCCAAACATGCCTTGACGTTGACCGAAAAGCAAGGCGCCTTGATTGTCGATCGTATCGGTGGTGTTTGCGGACTTATCGACTGCGAAATTGCAAAGCTCGCGCTGTTTGCTGAAAGCAACGGCAAAGTGCCGGACAAGCGAGTTGCGGAATTGGTTGGGGGTTGGCGAACGCAAACCGCTTGGGAACTTTCGGACGCGATTGCCGATGGACAAGTGGCCGTGGCGATCCAGCAACTGGATAAACTCTTGACGGCTGGGCAAAATGCAGTCGGCCTAATGGCCCAAATCTCATGGTCTCTTCGACGTTTTGGGTTGGCTGCTAAACTAATTGAGCAATCCGAACGCGTGGACAGTAGAATGGCATTGTCGGTCGCGTTGGAGCGAGCTGGTTTCAATCGATTTGATGTAGCCAAAGCGGAGACGCGGCTCAAACGAATCGGCCGACCGCGCGCCATTGAAATGCTCGCTTGGCTCGTCGATCTTGAACTGAAATTGAAGGGGAGCCACAGCAACGATCACCGTGCTCGACTGGCTCTTGAGTCATTGATCATGAACTTGGGATAACCCATTCCTCGCAGGAGTACGGATCATGTTGATTAGTTGCATGTCCAGTGCAAGCGGTTCCCGCCACACACCGACAATCGCTTGTCTATTTTTCTTGTTGCCGCTCATTTCGGTCCCTGGTCGCTTGCGCTGTGCTGCACAGGATCCGCAAACCTCGGGTACTTTTGAGCTTTCGTTACAAGGGCTCGCGGAACCTTCCATAGCGTCCGTCAATGCGAACGAGCTTGCCGTAAGAGATCCGGCTGGCAAAATCACGCGATACCAGCGATCGCCTCGCTACGACACGGCCGATCACCAACTGCTCGGATACAGCTCGCGACAAGCCCAACAGGTCATTCGTTGGCCGACCATCAATTCCGGCCGAATGCAAATCGGGACATTGCAAAATGGCCAAATCCAGTTCGCGTGGAGCAAGATGACGGTAACCAATTCGCAGCAACCGGATTCACGCATACCCAGTACGGATCTGTTGCCGCCCGGTTTTGAAACGCCGCTTACGGGTCGCGCTGGCAACAATGCGTTATCGGGTGGTCAAGTTGGAAACTTGCAAAATTTGCCTGGCATGTCGGCCATGCACTTGTCGGTGGGGAATCCTAACGACCGACAGTTCCTCAGTATGCGAGGTGGCAATCAGTTCGGTTTTAACCATCAAGTGTCCGGGGCGGACTCCGCTTGGTACATCACTCCGGTTTCCGACAACATCGTTCGATTGCAGCAACGGCATCAAAACGACTGGCTGGCCATTGGACTTGGCAACGCTCCGGACGAATTCGCACGCAGCAGTCGCCTCGGTCATCGAACCGGTGCATTCGGGGGAGGCGCTTTTTCCGGCGGTGCATTGGGTGGCGGTGCATTGGGTGGCGGTGGAAATCGACGATCGAACGCGCCGTTTCCTATCACGTTGCAGCCTATCCACAATGGGGCCGATCAATTGTGGAGAATCCAAACGGCACACGGCATATCCGGTTATTGCTTTGAAAGTGTTTTGTATCCGGGAATGGGTTTAACGTTAATTCCGAATCAAGGACTATCGTTGCAAAACATCACCTACGATCCCTGGCAAATGTGGTGGCCTCAAACGCCTACCTTCGCGTTGCCTCAGCCTCAGTTTCGGACCGTCCAACATCAAGTGATTGCCAATCCACCCTTGCGTCCCGTATCGGCTAGGATTCTGAATTCGCATAGCGATACCTTGTTGGTGTTGGTAGCCGATCGTAGGCATACTCAATCTATGCAAAAGCTGCGAATTCCGGCACGAGGCAGCGAACTGGTGCAGTTAGAACGTGATCCCGGTGGAACGATCGTAGAGACCGTAGAAACGATGGACGCATTTGGAAATTGGAATCAGCAACAATTCAACACACCGATTCCTCCGACCGTGCTATATGATATAAGTGTCTACGAAGAGTTCTTGCAATCGATCGCAATCGATCGAACGGGGACTAGTCCCAATCCAATCGAAGACATCAATTACCAGCCTCGCAGCATCGGCTTCTTCCTTGTACCTCCGGGCGATGAATTGCCTGAGGTGTCCGTAATAGATGCCTATCGAATTGCCGAAGATTCACAGAACCCTGGGGCCGTTCGTCGGCTCAGTCCGCGAGACCTGCCAAAAGCGAATGCCGCACCGGCGGCAGATCCACTCAAAGATCTACTCAATAAATTCCAGAAGCAACGAGCGGCCTTTTGAGCGAGATAGCATCCGAACGGGAAGAACAGGGAAATCAGGCTCGCGCAGCGGAAACGGAAACGGAAACGCATGACCAGACCATTGGCAACACCGACAACACAGGCAACACAGGCAACACAGACAACACCGGCAACACCGATGATCCTGCGATTGGAGAGGAACGCGTAAGTCCGAAACGTCGCAATCGAAAGAGGCGCTACCGGACCAATTGGATGTTGTTGGCTTTGATGATTGGTTTATTGATCGCATATTCTTTCTGTGTTTTCGCGCTTCCTCTAATCGAAGGGTGCGTTTTTCGATTGCAGAATCCAACCAGGAAATCCTTGCCCTCCGAACTTCAAATGAAGTGGTCCAATCGGACCTTGCTGCGCTCATGCGAGTTTCTGTTCCTTGGATGGTTTTTCTACTTAGGGGCAAGCATTGGAAGCTTTCTCAATGTGGTGGCTTGGCGTGTGCCTGAGGGACGAACCATCGTGTTTGGTGGTTCGAAGTGTCCATTTTGCAATTCCCGTCTAAGCTTCATCGACAATACTCCCATACTGGGATGGATAGTACTGCAGGGAAGATGCCGCACCTGTCGACTCCCCATCGCACCGCGGTATCTGGTGATGGAGATCGCGGTCGGCGGTGTTTTCATGTGGTTAGCACTTTGGCAGCTAGTTCGCGGCGGTATCAATCTACCAGGTTGGAACGCTGCGGGTAGGACTGGGTTAGTGAACATCGTCCTTGATCCTCCATGGCCATTGATCGGTATTTATCTGGTGCACGTCGCCATGTTTGGTGTCCTGATCATGCTTGCCACCGCCAATGGTGGAAGGAAGCCTTTTCCAGTTCTTACGATGATCTTGATTGGGTTGGGTCTGGCGTCTTCCAAAATCGTAAATCCGTCGTTTGATCTCATCGCGTGGCATCTGCCGTTTTCCAAGCATGGGCTTTCCCACCTCGGCCCGCTGGCAAATCCTGCGTTTTCGGTTTTGATTGGCGGGATTGTTGGTTGGGTGGTGGGCTGGCTCTCCTCTTGGATGGTTGCTAGGTGTTTTGGAGCAATAGTGGCTCGACATTGGACGCTTCAGTGCTTTTTAGTCGGAACGGTACTTGGCTGGCAAAGCCTAATGATTATCGTAGTGGTTAGTTTGAGCGTTTACGGAATCTCGCGTTCCACCTACCGCTTGAACCATTCACGGACCTCGAACTGGACACTTGCGAACCAATCGCTTGGATTGAACGCGTGCTTCATCATCGTAGCCCTGGTTCACCATTCGTTTTGGTTTCAAATCGCTCACCTCCTTGGTCTCAGTTAGATGAGATCTCACACTGTTTCTCTCCCAATACAGGACCCACCCAATATGCACACGCGTTTGTTTCAATGGTCGTTTTGCTCGGCTGCGATGATCGCCCTGGCACTGTGTTCGACTGCCATGTCGACTTGCTTTGCGGACGTCAAACTCCCCAACGTGTTTTCAGACCACATGGTTTTGCAACAAGGTCAAGAGAATAAGATTTGGGGAACAGCCACTGCTGGCGAAAAAGTCTCCATTTCGATTGCTGACAAGTCGATGGAAGCAAAAGCCGACGACAAAGGCAACTGGTCAGCCAAGTTGCCGTCGTTGCCAGCAGGTGGTCCTCACAAACTACGCGTAGCTGGTTCGAGTGTCGTGGAGCTAACCGATGTGCTAGTCGGCGAAGTTTGGATCTGTTCCGGTCAGTCCAATATGGAATGGAAGGTGGCTTCGTCCAACAATGCGGATTTAGAGATACTTGCTGCAAAATACCCCAACATCCGAATGATCAACTTCCCACAAGTAGGGACGCAAGAACCGGTGTGGAGCCATGACGATAGGAAATGGATGGTATGCTCACCTGACACCGTAAGCAGTTTTTCCGCTGTCGGCTATTTCTTTGCCAGGCAGATCCATCAAACTACCAACGTACCGATCGGCATGATCAACAACGCATGGGGCGGGTCAGCATGTGAGGCTTGGGTAAACCGCGATGTGCTCAAGGCAAACCCTAAATTTGCGGGATTGCTTTCCAAATGGAACGTTATGGAAGAACGATTTGCAAGTCTCGGTGCCAAGCAAGATCGAACAGATGAAGAAAAGGCTGAATTTACGAAACTCCAAGGAACGATGAAGAACAATGCGAGGCCAGCCAACATCTATAACGGTGTTCTCAAATCGCACATCGGTTACGGCATTAAAGGTGCAATTTGGTACCAAGGGGAATCGAATGCGGGTCGCGCATATCAGTATCGCGATTTGTTTCCAGCTATGATTACCAACTGGCGCAACGAATGGGGACAAGGCGACTTCCCCTTTTATTGGGTTCAACTGGCTGACTACCTAGCCGAACGCACCGAACCAGGCGAAAGCGATTGGTCCGAGCTTCGCGAGGCCCAAACCATGGCAATGGACAAACTTCCAAACAGTGGCCAAGCTGTGATCATCGACATTGGCGAAGGCAAAGACATTCATCCGAAGAACAAAGTGGACGTGGGAATGCGGCTCGCCCGTTGGGCTTTGGCAAAACAGTACAACCAACCGATCGACCACCAGAGTCCGCGCTACGAGTCGGTGGAAAAGGTGGGAAGCGGAATTGTCGTGAAATTTGCTCACCGCGGAAAGAAATGGCGTCCCTTCGATGTTCATGAACCTATCGGCTTTACCATCGCTGGTGAGGATAGGAAGTTCTTTAAAGCAGACGCCAAGATTTTAGAGGACGGACGCGTTCAAGTTTCTTCGGCGAGTGTGCCCAATCCAATTGCGGTGCGCTACGCATGGGCTCAGAATCCTATCTGCAACATGTTTGCAGACAACGGTTTGCCTCTGACGCCATTCCGGACCGACGATTGGCCAGGCGTCACGGCTGGAAAGGAGTAGGATCGAATCATTTTGCAGCCGTGTTTTTTAACTGAATTCCTGTCGAAACGAACCGGTTTCGATGGCTGAAGAGATTTCCAGGATTCAAGCCTTGCGTGGGGCGTTGTCGGCAGCCGATCCATCTGCCTATCTCGTTGAGGCTCGTGTGATCCGGCGCGTTATCCGGGAGCGGGATGGCATAGCCAACTTGGCCGCGGCCTTGCCGCATACGCAAAGCCAAGTCGTAGGGGCTGAGGATATTCGCAAGTTCGCACATCCAGACGAATTGGGTTTGAATGCGTTTGATTCGCTGGCCGATGAATGCTTATTGATTTGCGAACCAGAAAACGGAGAACTGGATCACTGGCCGCTTAAGGAGTTGAAACAGCAAGTCTGGAGACGACTCTTCCATGCCAAAATAGATCGTGCCTTTCGGCATTCGACTTCCGCAGCGAATCCGAACGTTTTTCGTGGCAACATCGCGGCGTTTGGTCAGGTCGAATTCGACGAAGCACACTACGTGCTGCGTTCCGAACTTCGATTGATGTCCCCAAACTCGCGAGAAGAAGCTTGGCGAGAGCTTGCGGCGGTCTATTTTGAGTTTCGCTATTTCGAACCCGATTTGTTGTCCATTTGGTTTCCATCGCTTCGCGATACGCCAGCGGTCCAAAGGCTTCTGTCGGATAATTTGGATATCGAAAAAATCTTTCGAGAATCGAGGCTGGAGGGAGCACCGTATCCCGCGTTGATCTCCCATGCCGATAGCGACGAGGATCGGTTGTTAGCCACTCGCAGGAATTGGTCGATGGCGATCGGCGTTTCTCAGTCCGATCGAGGGTATTTGCGTCAATTGCGCAAACGAGATCGAGCGAACGAACGAGGCAATACGGTCTATGCGATTGCGTGCGCCATTCGAGCTACACAGGTGGCAAACTCCGACGGAAAGAGGTTGGCTGCCGAGAAGAAAGCTCGCGATGATGTGCGGCGTCTAGTGATTCGATTGCGGAACGCGATTGCGTTTGCAAAACAGGACAAAGACGAGTGGCAAAATGCACTCTGGGAACTTGCCAAAAACTCGGTCCATGGTTTCTGGAACGCGGAGAAGCGTTTGCTTTATGATCTTCAAAAGGTGTGCCTCGATCATGAGCGTCTGACGTACAAAGTCGATTTGGTCAAATGGTTGGTCAGCCGCGGAAAGAGGCCGCTTCGACGTCCGCTGAACAATCTTCGCGAAGTGGCGATGGCCAAGCATCTCGCAAGCGCCGCATCGCGTCTCACCCACGTTCGATTGAGCGGCAACGATCGCAACCACTTAACTGAGCTGATTCAGCATGCTGCGCATCTCTCCGAATCCCAAATGCGGGAGAGAATGCGACCGGTTCTCGCGCAGACACTCATTGCAGTGCATTTGGTGCCCACCAGCGTACCCGAACAAGTTGCTTCGGACAAATTAGTCGAGGAAGCCTTGGATTGTATCGCCGAACGCGGGTACCTCACGATGGGTTACCTTCGAGACGCGATTAGCAGAAACGATCTCAAGCTACCGGATATCCAAGAGTTGCGAGAGGTCTGGTATGGCGATCAGCTTTTACGTGCGGATGACCAATTGGATTTGGCACTGGACGGTGTCTATCGCCGTGGCGAATTCTATCTGCGCTGGCTGCAAGTCGTCAGTTCCTTTTTCTTTGGCACTCGCTTTGGTCGATTCGCAACCATGTACCTCATCATTCCATTTGGTGGGGCCGTTGTTATCGTGGAAGGAACTTTGCATGTTCTGCACATGTTCCAACGTCCAGCTCATGCAGTGGAATCGATGGCTTTGTTATCCGCTGAAAGCGAGGCGGAAAAACCGGTTGCTCAAGACTCGGCAAACGACGTAGAAGTGACGATTGCTCAGCCCAACGTAGCTTCTGTCGCCGACGACAAACCGGAAATCCTCGATGATTCTGCTCTGCCATTGGATTGGTTGCCAAGCGATACGGCAGAAACGATTTCGGTGACACCGAAAACGACGGAAGAGGCTGCCCGCAAAATCCTTTCCCAGCGAACGGAGACGTTTTCCTTAGTGTTGATACTCGGGCTTCTTTTGATGGCCCTCATTCATGCTCCCTCGTTTCGCAGGTTGGCATTCGGATTGATTGCGAGCGTATTGCGATTCGTGCGAGCTGTCCTTTTTGAGACGCCCATGTTGCTTTTGAAGCTTCCTATCATCACGAGCCTTTGGAATGCCGAGCCTTTCGTTCGTATTAGGCGTTATGTGATTGCGCCAACGGTTTTCGCCATCCTGTTTGGACGAATGCTTCCATGGCTATTCCAATGGAAATTGCTGGAATGGTGGTGGGTTATCGCGATTGCGGTTTTAGCGAGTGCCATTCTCAACACGAGGATTGGCCGCGACGCGCAGGAGTTGACACGCGACTGGGTCGAAAACGCGCTGCATCAACTTCAAGCACGACTGGTCTTTGCCTTCATCGGTTGGGTCGTGGACTTCTTCCGCTTGCTGTTGAGCACCTTGGAAAGAGTACTGTATGCCGTCGATGAATGGCTTCGCTTTCACAGCGACGAAAATTGGCTTTCGGTCGTGGCGAAAGCCATTCTCGGTGTCCTCTGGTCCTTCATTTCCTTCTTGATTCGAATCTATGTTAATCTTCTAATTGAGCCGACGTTTCATCCAGTCAAGCATTTTCCGGTCGTGACCGTGGCCCACAAAATCTTTCTCCCAGCGCTCATCATGTTGGAGGGAAACATGGTTCATTTTTTAGGGCAATATGTAGGGACGCCGCTCGCCCGATCCATCACTTGGTTCAACATGCTCTTCTTGCCTGGCTTTTTTGGTTTTGCCGTCTGGGAATTAAAGGAAAATTGGAAGCTCTATTCTGCGAATCGAACGGATCGACTGAAGCCAGTGCCAGTCGGAAGCCATGGCGAAACGGTAGCTCGCCTGCTTCGACCTGGTTTTCATTCCGGGACGTTACCGAAAATCTTTCGCAAACTGCGGAAGCTGGAACAAAAAGACGCTTCCCTCGGTCGGTTTACCATGCGGCGGTCCAGTCGGGAGCGGCTTCACCATGTCGAGCAATCGATTCAATCGTTTGTCGATCGAGAACTCATTTCCTTGTTAATGAAGTGCGATGTTTGGGCAAACTTTCCTCTGCGATGCACGCACATTGAAGCGGCCTCCAATAGTTTCTCGATCGAGCTTGCGTGCTCAACGCTTGGCGAATTGCCAGTACAGCTTCGACTGCAGGAACAAAGTGGTTGGATCTTGTCCAGCATATCTCACGTCGGATGGCTCACGTCGGTTTCCGAGGATCAAAGGAATTCATTCTTGAATGCTCTAGAAGGCTTCTATCGAAAAGCTGGCATCGACCTTGTTCGCGAGCAACTGGAAAGCAGCCTGACCAAGAAATACCCATACGATATTGACTCGGCTGGCTTGTTGGTGTGGCCATCGCAACGATTCGAAGTCGAAATTGTGGCTGATTTGAAATCAGATGGTATGATTTGCCCTCTGCCAGCCATTCCAGCCGTTGAGGCTGGACTTATGCCAGTCGCGTCGGAAGAGGTAATTTTCTCTGCCACGCATACCGAGTGGAAAAACTGGAAGCGAATTTGGTCCGACAAAGAAGCAGCAACAGTCGCCAACCATCGAATGGGTCTTCCTGGTGGCAAGCCGAGCGAAGGGCAAAACCCACCGTAGCTGAATTCGAGAGAACTCGGTGTGCCTCTGGATTCGCTCGAATTCAGCTACGTCTGCCCCCGTTTAACCAGCGATGATTCGCTACATCACTTCTTTTTGCCCTTATCCTTCTTGTCCGAATTTCCATCACCCTTGGATTGCTTTTCCTGTCGCGGTTGACGATCCGGCTGTAGCTGGCGAATGGGATTGGGGGATGTCACGTTGCCGGGCAAGGAAGGCAGTGACGGTATGGGTTGTCCCAACTGTAGAGGCTGTTGCTGAGGCTGCTTCTGAGGCTGCAGTTGAGGCCTTTGTCGAAGCTGTTGCTGAGGCTCCTTTTGAGGCTTCTGTTGAGGAGGTTGTTGAGGCTGTTGTTGACCCCGGAGTTTGTTTTTAATCTCCTCCTGCAAATTGCCCGGAATTCCTAAGTCCCGGTTGGTCGGTGGCCGAAACTCGGCCGCCAGCGGTTTTCGATTGAGTTGCGGAGATTGGGGATTCCCGCCCTGGATTTTGAACGCATCCTTCGGCTTTAGATTTTCCGGAATACGATTGGAATCACGGCGATTTGGAATACCATTGGCATCGATTCGAGCAGGTTGGTCGGTACGCCGTAGCGCGTCCAAGCCTCGTTGTTCGAGTGATTGAATTCGCCCTGCCTGTGGCAGCAAATCGTTTTGCGTTTTTGGCTTCAACTGACGATTGGGATCCACAATGCCAGGAATCGAGATGCCAGGAATCGAATCGAGTCGACGTGCATTAGGGGAGGCAATCGTCCCCTGTCGAGTATTCAAGTTTCCTTGCAACTTGTTCGACAAGTCGTTGGGATTTACCCGGTCTCGATTCAAGTTGCGCGGCTGTTCTGGCATTTTACCAACCCGCGTAGACGAGTCGGTTTTGCGGGTGATGTTCTCCAGCTTGGGCAATGTAAGAGTGGGAGGGACAATACCAGCGTTTGCTTCTGAACCAAGAACGCCAGCTTTCCCCTCGATTGCTACCCGATCTTTTGCAAGTTTTTTGCGATTCCCATCGTTCTTCAGCAAGTCCTGCATGATGTTGGCAGATATCGGCGAAATGCGGGACCCACCTTCCATTTTGCCAAGCTGGTCGAGAGTCTGGGCAATACGCGAAGGCTCGTTATTGGAACGGGACGCGTTGTCATTTGCATGCGAATGAGTTTGCGACCACTGTTGAGGGGGGCGCTTGTTAGGGTTTTTACTGAGATCCGCGTAGTGGTTGCCGTACCAACGCATCATATCTTGCCCTTGGCGTGCGTTGTACGCTGAGTAAAAGGAGATCAGAGGATCAAAGGAACCGCGACTCTGATGATACATGTATGCCGGGACTACACGACGATTCCCCGACGGTAAACCATAATAATCACCGAACAGATAATGGTTGTACCCAGGCTGAACGAACAAATTGTGCAATACGACTTGCGCGTTCAAAACAATGTTTGGACGCCAAGACCATCCTGGACGACTATAGGTTGCACGCGGGATGACGACCGGAGCGAAGCACAGCCCTCGCGATGGCAAGCGTCGATCCCAATATCCGTTGATAAAGATGCATCCTCGTGGTGTCCAAACTGTGTGTGCCGGAACCCATATCATGTCCGTTTGCAATGGATGCCAATAGCCTGTATTCCATACATAATCGGGCGAAGAAGATTGCGACCAGTTTCCTGGGATGTAGAAATACTCTACGCCGGGCGAAGGACTGCTCGGGCCGTTCTCAAGTGAGGCCGGAGGCGGTGGCAAGTACACAATAGTCTCTGCAATATCATCTACCCACAGTCCTTGTACCCATTGCCAGCCATTGCTGACCGGATGCCAATAGCCTGGAACCCATTGGAGTCCGTCCGGCGGAATACGGTAAACGCCGCTGATCCAAATAAAGTCCTCTCGCTGCTCATCCCAACCCCAATAACCCGAGATCCAAATTGCATCGTCCCCTTCCGGGCGAAACTCAGGCGCCATTTCGTTTATGTCGGCGGGAGGTTCCCGATTGACTATCAAACCTGGGATCGGGTCGGAGACGATGGGTTCCGCAAAAGCCTCGTGCAGCGGACCGCGAGTCAGCGTTTCAACGCCTATGTCATCCAATTCTGGCTCTTGAAGAAAAGTGGCAGCGACTTCCTCAAAACCGTTCGCGGCCGTAACAGGTGCTTCCACGGGTTCTTGTGAGGAACCCACATTCGCAAACACGCAAATCATGCCCGTGGCGATGGACTTAAATAAGGTCGAGATATTCTGCTTCAACATAGCTTTGTCCCCGTCTACACGTTCTGTTGTCGTTTGCACTGTTACCAAGTTGAATCCAACTGTCGTCATTCTGCAACGTTTCGAAAACCACAGGAAACGCCAGCCAAGCTGAATTAACTCAAGTTCACGCAGTGCAAATTGCGGGCCGTTAGTGATTGAGGCGAACGGCAGACAGAACACTACCAAGCCAGGCCACCGGGTGGCACGCCCAAAGCGATTAGCGCG
>JBBRJI010000056.1:0-14562 GCA_038219625.1 Pirellulales bacterium
ACGTTTGATCGACTCTCGCGATGATGCCGATGTCGGAAGTTTTCAACTCTTGGTGTACAACTTTGCCCAAGCTGGCCGCTTTGACTTGATCGATTCCCTCATTGGTCGAGGAGGGGTTGATGTTATCGACGGAGGACCTGATGAAGACTACTCGTTGCGATTGGGAAGCTTGCCATCGAATGCCAACGCAATCGAGGGTAGCAACTACACTGCCACCATTCCATTTCTCGATCCCGGTGCCTCGTCCTGGACCGCAACCGTAAACTTCGGTGACAATTCAACAGCCACATACTCAGGTTTTACACCCCAAACCGGACTCTCTCTGTCACACGTGTACGCCGATAGTGGAATCTACACGATATCGGTCCGAATCCAAAACGATGACGGTAATTTTGCAATCGGTTCCTTCATCAACACGGTAGCAAACTTACCACCCGTTCCATCGATCGCTTCGATTAGCAGTCCGAAGCAGGAAGGGACTGCTATTACGGTAACGGGTTCCGCAACCGATCCAGCCGGGGGTAATGATACGATTTCTTTGAGTTGGGTGGTAACCAAGGGCGTTGGTTCGACGGTCGTTGTCGCTAGCGGAACTGGAGCAGGCATTACGTTCACCCCTGCGGACAATGACACGTACCGAGTGACGTTAACGGCTGCCGACGAAGATGGCGGTTCGGCGAGCGTCGTCCAAGACTTCGTTGTTGCCAACGTGGATCCAACTGTTAATTTATTGCTTAATGTCGCTTCGTCGATTACGGTTGGAACTTCGGTGGTCGCAATAAGTACGGCAACTGATCCTGCGGGTGCGAACGATCCGCTCTCTTATAATTGGACTATTCGACGAAACAATAATCAGTTTTCGACGAAGGCTGGAGGCACGAGTTATTCATTTACTCCGACCTTGGCGGGCAACTACGATATCAGCTTGACAGTCGATGACGGCGATGGCGGCTTGGTTACCGCCGTACGTTCTTTCACAGTAGTTGCAGCGGCAGCCAATGTTTCACCTACGGTTGCGATCACGACTCCTATCGATGGAGTTTTCAACGTTGCCTCGACTTTCAGTTTCGCAGCGACGGACCTTGACATTGCGGACCAGAACGGACAGTTCACCTATCTAATTCAATGGGGCGATGGAACATTGAGTACGGTCGTCGGACCTCGCAACATCACAGTACCTAAGACATACACGAGAGTTTCGAGTAGCGGGGCCTTTACGATTTCCGCACAAGCGACAGATGCTCGTTTAGCCACGGGGCCGATTGCGACAAGTTCGTTTGTGGTGCTTGGTTGGACCTTGATGACCGATCCGTTGGCTTCGACCAAGGCGATCTTGGTTATCGTGGGTTCGCAGGGTCCGGATAACATCAAAGTCAAGACTAAGGACGATGATTTCTACAAGGTAAGAATTCGAGATAGGGACGACGACGTCCGGCGTCGAGGGACGATTTATGGCGATGTGGATCGGATCTTGGTATTTGCTCATTCAGGCAATGACAAGGTAACGATTGACGACGATATTGACGTTTCCGCGGAAGTATGGGGCGGAGCGGGTGACGATGACCTCAAGGGTGGTAGCGGCAATGACATTATCATGGGCGAGGCTGGCAACGATAACTTGTGGGGGGAGATGGACGCGACATTGTCATCGGCGGGATCGGGGCGGATCGTATCCATGGCGATGCCAACGACGATATTTTGATCGCGGGTTTCACGGCGTTTGAAGCCGAGTTCAATCGATCAGCTCCCTCTGCGTTCGCTTCTACGACTCGTCTAACGTTCGAGCAACAACGAGTTGCACTCGAAGCCATTCTGGCAGAATGGACTAATAGAGACCGATCGTATGCGACCCGCCGCCAGAACATTTTTGGCACGGGCACTGGAATGCGGGCCAATGGCAATAACTTCTTCCGAACTAGTGATACTGTGATGACGAATAACACTGTCTTCGACGACAACGCAGTTGACACGCTCTGGGGAGATAGCGGGACAGACTGGTTCTTTGCCAACACAGTCGGTGACCGAGGCAATATACTGCCCAGGATTGGATGTGCATGCAAGCCCTTATGTTCGTTGAAAGCAAAGCAGGCGATTTCGAAGCGGCGCAACGTGCTGGGCACAAAGCTTTAAGTCTGACAACCGGCAAACGTCGCGAATCAATCGAAGAGAAAGTCGCCCAATGTGAACAACATAAGGTCCCGGATTGCGATTGGAAGACTTACATTGAGTCAACACTTTCTGCGAGCGGAATCCGAGATTGACTATGAGTCGGAATGCATTCGACTAAGAAAATCACTGCGGAATGCAACCACCATTCCCTTCCATCCAAATTGGCCCCCGATGTGTAAATGAGCGACGATTCGCTTACGTGTTGGACCTCGAAAAGGGACAGCTGCTGGACGAGGTGTACCAGATCGCGGAAGAGCATTGGTCCAACATCGCGATCATCGACATAGGTTCGGAACATCGGCTCTATTGTTACGGACGAAGTGGTACATTTCGTGTTTGGGATCGGACCAGCCAACATGTTATTACCGCCAATCCAGGAATCCAAGCCGATATAACAAGTCGGGCTCCGAGAGAGCGCTGGGTATTGCCACGCATGCCTGCGACTGTCTCTAAAGATGGCCGCTGGATGATCGCTGCTGACCCTTACATACCCGAGCCCCAAGGCGAGTCCCTTGCACTTTGGGACACCAAAAAATGGACCGTTTCCGCAGTTCCATCACTGAATGCGGGAAGTGCGACTTGGTGTATGACCACGGATCCGAGAGGGAGTGTCGTTCTCGATCAACCAGGAGAGTACCTTCGAACGGCCAATGCCGTTCCCATACCGCCCCTTCTGATGACCAAGTCGGGATATTTCAAGGCTGTTTTTCCTTTTGAACTTAGTTGGCCGGCCAACTTCCCTGTTCCCGACGTACGTGGTACCAAAGAAGCAATTCCAATCGCGAGCGAAGACTTTGGAAGTTCCATATTCTCGATTCAATTTAGTCCCACTGGTACATCCTTCGCCGCTGCCAAACGAGATGGAAGTATCACTTTGTGGGTACGAAGTAGCTCTCGCGATTTGCCGGAAGAGTTCCTACAACCATTGCGTGAATGGAATTCACATCAGGGCATAGCGAGGGGATTGAGTTTCAGCCCGGATGGAAAACGGATACTTAGTATTGGTGACGATGGCAGGTGGGCTGTCGTTTCGACCGATGAAGACAAAATGATTGCAACTGGAAAGTGGCAATCGGGACAAGCCACTGGGTTACGGTATGCAGACTGGTTATCCGCAGGGCGAATCGTTATTGGACATCGAAATGGTGCGATAGAAATTTGGGACCCTTGGAAAGGTCGATTGGTAGATTCCGCCACTTTTGATCCCAATGACACAGGTGCATATTGTACGCTGCCAAATTCAGGCAGCATTCTTGTTGCCGGAAAGAACGGCACGATTCGTCGCTGGAATATCGATTCCTCTGACAATTGGTTTGTTCCTACGCAGGCATATTCTTCTCAATCTGAACTCGCCATTTCTTCTACGGGACAATTTATAGCGATAGCCTCTGCTGGTAGCGAAGATAGAAGGTGGCATCTTGGCGATATGCTTGCCGACCGACGATGTTTAGAGTTCGTAGAATCCTCGCCGATAAGTGTTCGATCGACACAAGGTGTTTCGGAACAGATCACTACGGAACATGGATCTGTGCATTTTGTTCCAAAGACGGATGAATTGATACGTATCGATGGCTCTACTGCTACGCTATGGGACACTTCCAATCGGACGATAAGAAAGTCATGGAAACTAAGGGAACTCGATACAACCGAAACAAGATCGGTCTGTTATGAATGGCTCAGTGAGTCGGATACATTGATGCTTCGGAAAGATGAAAACCTTGAGTATTCTGAATCCCCAATATGCGCCGAACTTTCGCAAAATGGACAGCAATTGGTTTTGGTATATCATCGAGGGGGATATAGCTCTTCCATCGATGGCAAGCTCGTAAAGCGCGTTCCAGGTGGAACTGTATTCAATGTCTTCGACGTTGCGTCGGGAAAGAAAACGCATCGACTGGACGTGTCGGAAATCCACAGAGTTTCCGCGTGCGGCTTTGTTGATAATACGAAGATTTTTGTGGCTGATTCAAGCGTCGCTCCACAACAAACATTGTTTGCTGGAGTTTGGGATTTGAAGGAGAACACATTAAAGAATGGCTCACAAAAAATGCCGCAAGGGACCGATCGTATCGGACAGACCATAAAGTTTTGCAAATCGCAAAACAGCGATTCACTCTGCTCGTGGGAAGTCGACTCACATTTTAATAGTATCATCCGCTGGTTCGATTCAAAAACGCTATCGATCAAGAAGGAGATTCGAGTTGCTAATCGGGTCCGCCAACTGTTCCTGCATAACGATGAGGCGGTCTATGCTTTGGTGCAGGTGGATAGTGGAATTGCAGCCTATCCTTTTTCTTTGCAATGGATGCAGTTCGATGAAACGTCCGACCAACTTCGCCAAGTGTGCAAATTGGAGGGAGCCGACGAAGTAGCTATAGTAGGTTCGTCTACTCAATGGGACAGGGAAAACCAGCGGCTCTATCTGTATCCGCTTGGTGCTCATGTCGTCAGAAGTTGGAGCACACTTAACGGGACGGAGCAGAAGCCCATTCCAATCCAGTTTGGACCTGTTAAGAGCGTGGCTCTGAATACCACGGGTGATGCGATTGCCGTGACTGGTGAGCGAAGTTCTTTCATTCTGATGGACCAGGCAACCGTTCAAATCAAAGATCTTGGGCAGTCAGGCACGAGCGTACGCCCCACGCTTCGACCTTTAGAAAACGCTACCCCGTTTGCTGCCCATATTCCAGCTATGCACGGATGGTTGACTTCATCTGGCTTTTTTCCGTCGACTCGGGACAAAAACGCTACTGGTTTCACGAGACCCGAGTGGTGGCGTTTCTATTCAGGATCCGTTAACTCTGTCGGTACTGGCGCAGATGCTGGTGATTGGGAGGTAAAGATCCTTGAGCGCGCACCTCAGTCGACAACACTCGTTTCTAGAGACCAGCAGGTGATCGGTCAGTTCGGATTCGATAGCAAAATCGATATTTGGTCACTGAACGAGCCTGACGTGCCGCCCAGTTCCGTGGAGGCTGCTAAGTCTCTATTCCGATGGAGGAAGGCAGTTAAGGCACCCTTTGGCAGTAAGGCACAAATAGTCGCGATGACAGATACCGGAGAGAGAATTGCAGTCGGTCAGGATCTGCGACTAGCATGGTTGGATACCAACGCTGCTCAATGGAACGAACTGAAGTTGGACAGCAAACTAAGGTCGATATCATGGTCGGTCGATGCTCAGTCGTTAGCGATCGGACTTAACGACGGGTCGATCTGGATTTATCAATGCTCCCCAGGTACGTACGAGAAACTTGGCAGTGGACAGACGGGCGATGTTACTTCGTTGGTGTGGATGCGCGACGGAAAGACACTTGCATCCGGCGCAAGCGATGGCACGATTGCGATTTGGGATCTCAAACAGAAAGAGATTCGACTATTGATCGAAGCCCACAAAGGCACTGTCAGTTCCATGCATAGCAGGAACCAGCGTCACCAGCGCTGGACTCTCGAAAGTCCGTGGTCTGGAACAGCTACGCTCCCTGGATCTGCGGCACGTTGCGCTGGGTGGTCATGACATCGCGACGATGGGGATCAATTCTCGTTTGTTGGTTTTGAAACTAAACGATACGAACCTAACGGACACACAGCTGGCATCGATTGTCAAAGCCTGCCCAAGGATCGAAGAGTTGGAGCTGACGAACAACAATATTTCGAACACGGGGATCGCCACGATCAGCCGGCTTCGCGAGTTGAAGTCATTGAAGTTAGCTGGCAACAATATTGATGGAGGTGCTATCGATTCGTTGCAGAAGTTCAGCCGTCTAAACGAGCTGGACCTTTCCGACACAAAGCTGGACGGCGAAAAGCTGTTTGGAGGTTTGCAGAGCCTCCACGATCTAACCTTGCTTTCGATAGATGGGTTGAATTGTTCGGAAAAAGCAATTGAGCTACTCGCAGCGGACTTGTCATTGGGTCCCACTCCTCAACTCGCCGACTTCAAGACGATCCAAGAATTTAGAAATGGAGAATTGAGTTATGCCCAAGCCAAACTACCCAAGTTTTGGCCCAAGCTTCGACAGATCGACATGCGCCGTACAACCATCAACCTGGAGGGTCTCGTGAAGATTCTCGCATCGCGACCTTTGCTGAAGACCTATTCAGATATCGACACCCCGGGCGCTTCCCCTGAGCTCGTGGCGTTACTCAAGATGCAGCCCATGGAAGGAATAGAGAAAGTCGGCATCTCCGGCGAAGAAAAGCCATTAGCCGATGCACTTTCGATGTTGCAGGCAAACGCGCATGTAACCTCGATTCAGTGGCCAAAGAAAAGGGATGACGGAATGGAACAGTTGGAGTTGCTCCAAAGTTTTCCAGAGCTCAACGAAGTAAGGGTAGGTTATGGCGTTCTGGACCCAAAAGTCCACTTCCCGTTGCTTGCCCGGCTACCGAATGTCACAAGTTTAACGCTTGCGAAACACAATTCGCTCGCCCAAATTTCCGAGCTCAAGCAACTCGAGCATCTCCGACTAGTTGATGGGGACATCGGGGAAAAGGGCTTTCAGCAGTTGTCCAAATTACCGAAGTTAACCAGCATGGAAATTCGCGACTTATCTAGCCTCTCGTTCGCGAACTTTGCATCACTTTTCCCAACGATCCGACGTTAGTAAATGCCAAGATCACCAACGCTTCGATTCCCTCTTTGGCCAGACTAAAGACTCTGAAGCAGCTCAAATTGGTGAGAACCAAAGTCGAACAGAAATCTCTGGGTGAACTGCAATCTCTACTGCCAGACTGTCACATCGAAATTACGAATCGCGAGTGACTCTGCCTTCAAACCAAAGAAATCCAAAGTTTGTGTCGGGTTACTTTGCCATACGGGAATCACCCAGTAGTTGATCTAAACCAGACGAGTTGAGGCGAAGCACTTGCGGATTCTCTACGAAGTAGAAGCAGAAGCACGCCGAGGACAGACCGCGCAGTACACTGATATGTAGATGAGCTAGCGAAGTTGCAAACTGATCAACCAGGAAAAAAATAGGATGCGTTTGAAAATGAAGACAAAAGTCCCGGCGACGGTCAGTAAAATCCTATCCGTGTTCCTGTGTGTGTCGGTAAGTGCATTCGCACAACAGCCACAGGCAGAAACGAGTTTGCAATACAACCGACTATCGAAACAGGAACGTGACGTCATTCTTCGCAAAGCGACTGAGCCAAGATTTTCAGGCAAGTACACCGACCACAAAGCAGATGGGACCTTCATTTGCCGAAGATGCAATGCTCCACTCTTTGATTCAACGCACAAATTCGAGAATTCTTGCGGATGGCCTTGCTTCGATGATGCGATCCAGCACGCAGTGAAGCGGTCAATCAACGGCATGAGGCCTGAAATCCTTTGCACTAATTGCGGTGGCCACTTGGGGCACGCGTTCGATGGCGAAAACTTAACCCCCAAGAACGTGCGGAATTGCGTCAACAGCGTCTCGTTAACATTTATCGCCAAAGGAAAAGATCGCCCAGGCGTCCTTTTGCCTAAAGAGAAAGGCAGCCGCGAAGAGTCGGATGCAAACAAGAACGCCCTACTGCAACTTGCACTAGACTCGGCCCAAGCCAACGCGTTGCGTCTCGGTCCATCGCCAAAACCGTCCTCTGAACTGTTGCGAAACAAGTTGCTGGAGCAATTGAAAGACCGCAACCATGACGTTGTCGAACGCGCTTTGTCTAGCCTGGAATACGGGTACGTGCGAATCGAGAAGGTCGAGTATAGAGATGATAATGAAGAGGCGATCGGGATCAAGCTCTCGGTCAAGGATCGATTAACCGAACTACTGGATAGTGCATCTGTCGACACGCGGGAATTAGCCGCGAGGCGATTGGGCGAGCTTGGTCCCTTGGCAGACGATGCTTTGCCAAAACTCAGCTGCAACCAAGGATGGACGACGAAGTGTCAGCGACGAAGCGGTTCGAATGCTGCGGCGGTGGCCAGAAGAGAACTAGAGTTCAGGTTGGGTTAATCGCAATAGGTTTTGATTCCGTTATACTGGATGTCGCCGAATGATTCTTTCAAGTAAATTCGGTTCTTCGTCGGGTAGCGGCGACGAACGGGCATCTTAATGAAGCGGTTCAAGACTTCGTGGGCTTGGACCCTGTATCCATTTAGTACTTACCGCACCGAGTTTTAAACCATCTATGAACGAGCGAGCACCCCTCAAATTAGCGATTACAAATATGCACCTACTCCAATCGAACTGTTTCAATTTCACGAGAACCATTGCTTTCGGGCTTCTTTTGACCATCGCGCCCTATTGCTTGGCCGACGAGAAAAAGGATTTGGCAGCAGCCGGCGCGCTAATCGCCATGGTCGAGAGCGGGAAATCAGATCAAGCACAGCAAGCGTTACGGCTCTTCGATTCCATCCCTGCCGATTCGAAAGTTAAACCGGTTGCGGCCAACGCGCTAGCGCTGGTACATATTCAAGAGCAGCAAAATTCAGAAGCTTGGAAGGCCGTTACCACTCAATACAAAGAGCAAGATACCGTCTCGGATTCGATCAAATTCGGCAAAGAAAAGATTATACTTTGGCTTCGTCTTGAGGCCGGGAAAGCTGAAAAGGCGGAGCCACAGTTTGATCGACTGGTAACAATGACGCTGGGTGCCGATGCCAATGGCGGAGAGCAAACAGAAAGTTGCCGTTTCATCGGTGGCGTTATCGGAATGCTAAAAACAGATGCGAGCTCCAGTTGTATCCCATTGCCAATTCTAGAAAAAGCAAAAGAGCTTCTCATGACTAAGATAGATGCGAAGATTGCAATAACGAAATTGGAAGAGCAGCAAGCGGATACGAGCCGTTGGGGGGCAGAACTAAGTTCGCTGGTTAGCAAATTCGAAAGCGTTGGGGCAACCGCAGCGGACGAGCAAAACAAGTCGACACAAGTAGACTTCGAAAAAACAAAGCGGGAACAATTGCAACTGAGAGACGACTTGAAAGCTGCTGGCGGAGGAAAACAACAATTAGAAATCCAGCGTCGGAACGGGATAAAAGACGCAAAGTTAGCAGAGGTAAATCTTCAAAAGGAAAAGCGGAATCAACCGGCTCTTCCCATTGCCCCAGGCCCCCAACCGTATCGGCCGCGCCAACCGAAGGGGGAGTACAAGACTGACCCAAAGACCCAAGAACGAAAATATGAAGAACCGTCGGCCAGGGAACGAAGACAGTATGAACAAGAACTCGCATTGTATAATTCGTGGCCAGCGAGATTCGCAAAGTACAATGCTGACAGCGCTCAATACCCAAGTAAGGTCCAAACTTGGAACCAGAACCTCGCAGCGCTCGAGATGCAAGTGAAGGCAGCAAACGATGCGGTTGCCGCCATTGCAAAGGCGATGAAGGATATGCAGGAGGGAATCAACCAAGGGGTTGGTAAAGAGCTAAAGGAAGCCGGTGATCAGGCGGAACGCTTGGAACGTTTCGCAGCGATTTCGGACATCGCTTTCAAGTACATTGCGTCAGACAAAGCAAAAGCAAAAGGTCTTTTTCGTCCATCCAATTTTCAATTGATTGACTATGAAGCCGAATGCAACTTGATGAGGAAGTCGCTGCGATAACGCCATTTCGCATTGGACGAACTGGAGTGCGAAGTAACGCGAAAAATGAACAATCGATAGCGTTCCAACAGATTAGCGGAGCAAAAGGTAGATTAGCAATCAAGCCAACGAAGACGTCTATGACAAACAATACTGTGCCAAAACTGCGCGAGGTCTGAGCGAACGCCGCTTGCCATGCGACTCTCATGCGGCGGCCTTCGGCCCCGCGTACTTCCAGATTTCGACAATGATATAAGGGCCTGGTTCCGGCTTGGTAATCGAAAACTCCGTGGCCAGCTTGATCGCATCCGCTTCATGCTCAATCAAGCAGTACTGATTCACCAAGTTCTGATTCCTCCAAGCTTCCGAGTTGCAGGTCAGTGGGGAGCACATAAAACTACAGGTAGCGATCTCAACCACGTCATACCCTAGTTTCACGAGATTGGGGCAGTCCTCGCCCAAGTCATCGGGCTCTACACATCCGAGTTCTTCAGGTTGCAACAGACCATCTTGGAAAATAAACTCAGGCAATGCGAAACCGTAGAGATCGAATGCGTCTGCTCCGTCTTTGGCAATGATATCGATCGCGATGTTAAGTTGATTGAATCCGCCGTACTGATTGAACGAGTTCATCGAGATGTCCTGATACTCGAAAACTTCCAATCCATCGACAATGCAGTTGCTGACGCTACAAAGCTGTTCCACTGGGTACGGAGCCGGGAAGTTGGCATCGGTATTTTGATCCGATATAGATTTCCAATTAGAACGAGTCACTCGCTTCTTTGGAAAAAAACCAATAAGGTAGTAATCCATTTTAGAACTCTGCAAAGGAAGATTTCAGATCGCTCACACGTCCCTGAAGTGTAACATTTATTGATACTTCTCGCTGATCAAAAGCAACCGTTTCTATGGCACTGCCTGTTTCGGCTATCGTCGGTTGGTCCTGGGTTGCTAACCGCAATTACAAGAAGGGTGTTGGAAAGGACATCGGTATTCTTTGATCGATATCCCATCCAACGAGCGGTTGTTTGGCTTCTTCCCGAACCGAAGCCCTTCGATCACGAAGTGCATCCTTAATGCGTATCCCGTATGGAAAGAATTAGCCAATCTTCCGAATGGCGCCGTATGCATGTCCGATGATGCAAAGCAAATTGCGACAACCCAATCAAGTCTCATTTGTTTGGCACACGCAGAATCAGGGAAACCGTTTGCGCGCTTTGAGGGTTTGCCTCTTCAATTTTCGAACGATGCCGAGTCCTTTCTTTTTTACAGCGACGAGGACTTGAAGATTGCGAGATTGCCTCTGATCCGTCAAGGCTTGATAGAACTCGGACTCTCATGGGATGGTCCTGAGTACCGATCCGCGGAAAAAACTCCCCCCATCCAGAGAATCGAAATTCCGGATTGGATGGCAAACGTCTCCAATGCGGAGCAACTTATGGATTTGATCGATCAGCGTTCCATCGCGAGTGCAAATCGGAATTCGGACAATCCGCACGATCTGTTTGCAAGTGGAATGGTGTTGCTCAAACGCACTTCGAAGTCTGTGTCATGAAAAACTAGGGCAGATTGAGGATTCCACAGAGGACATGAAGCAATTCCGACAGCTGGCGCCGGGGGACATAACTACGTTGGACTTGGTTGCGCGCTTTTGGATTGGGCCTGATCTGTCACTTCGACATCCTATCTTAGCGCAACTTTACGTGGACAAACTACTCCAGGAGCACTCCCGATTCCTGCCAGAGGTCAACGAGACGATCGCAATCACTCTTATTCGAAATGGCCGATACAAAGAGTCGCTGGAGCGCTGCCAAGAACTGCTTATCCATCCGACCATCCTCAGCTATGGATTTGGATTAGCATGCCAGACTTTGTGCCAAGCCAATTTGGGAAACTTGGCAGAAGCCCAAATCAGCTTGGATACACTAAGTCGATGGGAACGCCCAGAGCTCAAAGACGCAAAACGCGTTCTGGAACTACAGTCCTTGATCCTGGAATCGGAACTCGCACTTCGCGGAAAACAACCCTAGCGTGCACGAGCGAAGCGACAGTAAGAAGTTCGCATTAAGACGTGCCCGAAACGCCGGATGAGCCTAACGATTTTCTCAGTCGGCTGCATTCGGACTCATAATCAATCAGATGGAAATTGGAGGGGCGAATGAGGTTCTTCTTTTTGTGTTCCGTTGAACTGAAATGCTTAAATGCGATGCTTGAGATCGCTGCCGAACGCTCCAACTGTTTTAGCTGATCTCTGGTTTCCTTTAGATCTTTGCCAACCCCTTGCCTGACATTCGCTAACCCTTTTGCGATGTCGATTTCCGTGTCGTTGATCCCGGCTTGAGTTGCGTTGAATTGTGCCTGCAAGTTTGCACGACGCTCAGCATCGTTAAGGTTCCAGAGCATCATTTTTTCTGGGTATTCTTGGCGGTCGCGTTGATAATTGGCCACGCTCTGTCGCCAAACCCTGAGCTTGTTTTGGTATTCTTTAATTTCACGATCCGTCGGCGGTTCATACTTTTCTTCTTTTGTACATCGGTTTGTCGTGTACCTACCACTTGGTTGTCTTGGAGCAAATCCTGGTTCAACGGGAAATCTAGGCTTGCCCGGTGTTTCCAGTTTCATTTCATAATTAATTTTCGTTCGGTATTTGACAAACTTTCTTCGGCGGTCCTCCAACGCTCGCTTTTCTCCCCCAGCCGACTTCAGATCTTCGCGATAGATCAATTGCTCTTGCTTTACTCGCTCGTACTCGGCCTGATGGGACTCGTTTTGCAGATCTGCTTTTTCGGTCCCCATGCTTTCAAATTGGCTAACCATAGCGTTGAGTTCTGCTCCCCATTGGCTCGCTTCGGCAAACTGCTATTCCAGTTTTGACTTTGCGTTTTTGTTCTCAATTCTCTGTAGCATCGCCTCTTTTGCATCGTCTAAAATTGGGATCGGAATACAAGGATTTTTATTTTGCGTCTTGAGCATTCCGATCACTGCTCCGATCATGCAGCAACTGGACGTTTGTTCTCCATTTGCCGAATCGGGAGCAAGCGAGGTTGTCACGAGTCTCTTGAACTGAGGCTCGGCCTTGTCTGCTGAACCCGCCTCCAAAAGGAGCCATAGCTTGAGCCTTTCCGTGCCGATCTTGATCGTTGTCGGAACACCATCTAAGTCGACCGAAGGTGCGGCCAGTGCTTTCCACGCTTCGGAGTACCTTCCTTCACGCATCTGAATTAACGCAAAAGAATAGGCCGCTTGGGGCTTTACACTCGAATCCATCGGAATCGAATGGAAGAGCGCTTCGGCTGGTTTTGCTTGCCCCGCTTCAGCGTTTTCGAGGATCACAATCAACGCGTAAGCGGCCGCTTTGTCCTCCTTGTCGCCAGCCGAACAAATTGGCAACCTACCTACGAATATGCAGGATAAGACAAGCCAAAAAGGGAACGCTCTAGATCGGCAACCGGGGAATGTTTGAGCGAAAACCATGCTGGACTCCTGAAGGAAGCGTTTTGATTGGGACGCAATTGTGTTCGAGACGAAGTGGTGTATCAATGTCATGTCATTCCCTACTGGCCTCGAAGACCGACCTTTTTTTCGAACGTTTACTTTCCCACTTAATAGATTGCCATTTCTCGAGAACTGTGACAAGAAATCTTGAGGATCGCATTCGCTCTGGGCGTGCCACCCGTCCCGCTGTGCCATACGTTGCTTTGCTAGCGAGGTCCTAAGTTGGACGAACCTAGCGAAAGATAGTAGTTAAGTCTAGGCAGGTAGATCGCGTCGATGTCTGCTTCAATGTCGCGCTGATTGCGACGTACTGTTTCGTAAATTTCTTCTGTCTCAAAGTAGGTTTCTTTCTCTCTTTCTCCATTCTTGTTAGTCGTCCATCGAGTTTTCTTCACTTCTTTCGTCCTTCCTGTGTCTCGCCTTTCAGTCGTTCGGACCAAAATCGCATTGCGGTTTGGTGCGATTGGATTGTGAATCTGTGGATTCTGACGCCACCGTAACTCGACCGAAGCGATTTGGTTTTTCAATGGCTCAATTAATTTGAAGGTCTTTCGACGTTCATTTACCAGGTCCTCTTTTTCATGGCCCCGATCGGAAGAGTCCTTAAGAGCTTTCGTTGATTGCGATTGGCTTTCCTTCAAGTCTTGCTGAACGATCGCTTTTAATTCGTTCGACGATACGTTGGCATTTTGTAGGAACCATTTCTCAGCGCTGTCGGCATAGAGGCGAGCGTTTCTGTAGCGTGGCTTCAAGTTCGTTACGAACTCGGACTCTTTCCTGTCGAACAGCTTTTTCTGGACCGCTGCAAGAACATCGGGCTCGATGGTCGAAATCGCGGTATGCGACTCGAGGATTCCCATCACACTACCCAGGAAGGCAGAGATAGCCTCTCGGCTCGCTTTGGATAGTTGCTTACTCATCGCTAGATCGGCAAGCTCAGAAAAATGCTTGGTCGCCTCGAGTCGGTTATCCTGGACCAAATTCAACCACAACTGAAGTCGAAGTACAAAGGCGCGAACATCCGAGTCAGCACCTGGAAAAGTGTTGCCGGACTTGGCACAGAAGATTTCAATCGCTTCGACCTTGCTCTCTTTCGTGTAGAACAAAGCCAGACCACGCGCTGCCATGGGGCGCATGTCTCCGTCTTTCATTAGCTGTTTCAATGTCACCTCCGACTTTTCCCAGTCCTCGTGTGCAGAACTGGTCAATTGATCCAATGCCCGACGTAGCTCACAGGAAGTTTTGTCTTCGAGAGGGGCTTGAGCTAACAAATGGGCCGAAAACGCTACAGAAAGCATGATGCCGGTCCACAGACTGGGTATCAGCCTCAACAGTGTTCGCCGAACCATCTTTTTTCGATTTGGAGCCATTCATCTG
>JBBRJI010000057.1:0-14533 GCA_038219625.1 Pirellulales bacterium
GCTGTAAAAAATTTGCTTTTGCGATCGAATCTACGAGGTATTTTCACTTCTGTTTTTGGTCCTGCAAATTTTGTGGGTCCCTATCGACATAGGTTTGGCTACCGTCGGTTTCCAAACGGCGGGGCCAAATCTGACAGCAACACCGAGTACGCGAAAATCAAATCAAGTTTGCATCGCTGACCGCTCTCCGTCCGATTTATTCGGGCGGAAGCAACGTTTGAGGACGTTGCTTCCGCCGGACGAGGGACTTGTCGATTTAGTAACCCGACACGTCAGTGAGGGACGAAATGCGTCCGCTCGCTCACGCTTCGGGTTTCCAAAGTTGCCCAATTTCGGCGAAACCTATTAAATCAACAGCCCGCGAGTCCGACGGAGAGCGATCACTGCGAACTTTTCGCATTGGTAGCTGACAGATGCTGCCCCGCCGGTTGAAAACCGACGGAAGCAAAATGAATCGGTTTGCCTATTCACCTCGACACTATTGTTCGGTGTATTCGACCTTTTCAAAGCCCGCTTCGATGATGGCTTTCGTGGTTTCTTCCTTGTTGAGGACGCCACGATACTTGACCAGTATCACAGGATTGTCGATGACATCCTTTTTTTCTTGAGGAGTTAGTTCAATCGACTCAATGTCGTTCTTCTTCGTAATCAGTGACTTGACCTCGGGATAACAGCCATGGGGGCACATCATTCCAGTGACCTTAACCGCCACCATTTTGACTTCTGCTGTTTCGGCAGGATCGGATTCGGGACTAACAACTACGGGCTTGTCCGATGGGGAAGTGATTTTATTCGGTTCTGAACTGCAGCCAACAAAAGTCAAAAGGGAAGCAAGGGCGATGATAAAACGCATGAAAAAGTAAACCTTTGTAAGGGAAACGGGAGCGTTTCTGTTATAGAACGTCTTATTTGAGTGGGTAGTATCAACCCGAATGGTATTTTAGCAATCTCGCGGCCTAAAGTTAGGCCAGAAGTTTTTTTGGAAGCCTAGAAACGCCTAGTTCGTGCTAACTCTCTGGAATGGTACAGGGGAAAGCGGTAGGATGTGAGTAGCGATGGAACCAGAATCAACGGACGCGGGTCCGTTCCAACCACTTAGGCAGCGAATATGCAAAATCGAATGCAACGACTTCGTTGGAAAACAGCAGCCCTTCTCTCATTTGCCATTTTGTTCGGTGGAATGGGATCTCAAGAGGTTTTTTCCCAACAGTTAGCCAACGTCGCGGGTGCAGCAAAACCTAAATCCGATACCGATCCGAAGCCTGCGCAGACGGGAAACGTCGAGGATTCGGTAAAGCCTTTGACCAGTAGGCCTGACCCGAGAAGAACCGTTGTGCCGGAAAAAACGGAGCCGAAAACGGAAAGGCAGAAAGCGGACGAACGAAAGGCTCGGGAGGCCGCTCGCAAACGTGGCGAAATGACTTTCGATGACCTCAAGTTCGATATCGAAAAGGGGGCCGAATTCAAATCGGAAATGATCACCAAAAATTTAAAGGAGCTCGACAAAAAGACGTTTACGCTCCGTGGTTTTATCTTGCCGACTTCGGTATTTCAACAGTCAGGCATCAAGCAGTTTGTTTTGGTCCGCGACAACCAGGAATGTTGTTTTGGTCCGGGAGCCGCCATCTACGATTGCGTGGTGGTCGAAATGGCCCCGGGCAAGAGCACGAACTTCGCGACTCGCGTTGTGACCGTAAAGGGTAAATTTGAAATCGACACAGAGTCGTATCAATACGAGGGTGGCGGATACTATGCCATCTACCGAATGACCGCTGACGAGGTGAAATGAGTCGCTCCCCACTGCTAGAGACCCATTTGCCTTTCCCGCGTCGACTAGGAAAGGTCCGAGACGTTTATGATCTTGGGGACCGGTTGTTTATTGTTAGCACGGATCGAATCAGCGCCTTCGATTGGGTGATGCCCAATGGGATTCCCGATAAAGGTTCGGTGCTGACCCAACTTAGTCTTTACTGGTTCGCTGAGCTTGGTTTTGAAAACCATCTCATAGGGGATACTGTTCCCGAGGAAGTTCAACCGCATGATCCCAATGGGGATTTAATCGGACGGTGCATGGTCGTGCGAAAAGCGTCTGTCATACCTTTTGAATGCGTGGTTCGTGGCTACCTTGAGGGGAGCGGTTGGAAAGACTATCAAGCGACCGGCAAAGTTTGCGGGATCGACCTGCCAAAGAATCTTCGACAATGCGACGCATTGCCGACTCCACTGTTTACTCCAGCCACGAAAGCCGAAACTGGCCATGATGAGAATGTCTCATTCGAAACGATGAGCCAAGCGATTGGAAGCCCGCTTGCGATTGAGCTTCGCGACAAAACCCTGGCCGTTTATGCTCGCGGTGTTGAGCTTGCGAAAAAGCGGGGGATTATCATTGCTGACACCAAGCTGGAATGGGGCTGGTGGGAGAACCGCGTAATATTGATCGATGAAGTGCTGACGCCGGACAGTTCTCGATTTTGGCCGGCCGAAAGCTGGACCCCTGGCCGTTCCCAAGAGTCCTTTGACAAGCAGTTTGTTCGTGAATACTTGATGGGAACCAACTGGAACAAAAACAGTCCTCCTCCTCCGTTACCCGAATCGATTGTACAGCAAACACGAGCAAGATACATTGATGCCTACGAACGCATAACCGGCACCCATTTTTTGTCGTCTACGTGAACTTATGTAGGCTGTAGTTGCGGCGACTGTTCAGAAGTCTACACCGAAACCCGTAGCGGAAGCCGTCAAGGCTTTCGGCGCGCGTAGGATGCCGGCGCGTTGCGAGTTGCGGCACTAGCCTGGGCGGTTAAAACTTTGCTATTGAGGGAGCAATTGGATTGCGCATCTTTTCTTCCACTTCGCCAGATGGAACAGACAGGCAAACCGATTCATTTTGCTTCCGTCGGTTTTCAACCGGCGGGGCAGCATCTGTCAGCTACCAACGCGAAAAGTTCGCAGAGTGATCGCTCTCCATCGGACTCGCGGGCTGTTGATTTAATAGGTTTCGCCGAAATAGGGCAACTTTGGAAACCCGAAGCGTGAGCGAGTGGACGCATTTCGTCCCTCACTCACGTGTCGGGTTACTAAATCGACGGTGTAGCTGTCAGATATGGCCCCGCCGGTTGGAAACCGACGGTAGCCAAACCTATGTCGATAGGGACCTGCAAAATTTACTAGGAACAAAAACGGAAGTAAAAATACTTCTTAGATTCGATCGCAAAAGCAAATTTTTAACGGCCCAGCAATAGCCTATCCTAGTAATTGATTGAGCGATCCTTAATGTCCACCTTTGGCAGGCACTGCAGCTTCTGCTGCTTTTTCTTGTGCTGCGAGTTCGGACGCTTGCTCATCTAGTACTTTCCCGGAGGTAAGTCGTTCCGTCTTGGCAGCGGGCTCCTCAAATACTTCGGTCAAGACGAACACTTCGACCCGTGAGTCGCTCGATTGGTCTACTTCTTCGGCTACGAACCGCGGATCCGAATTGCCGGCGGCGCTTGGGCGAAGTCGACGCGAGTCGATGCCTTGCTCGACCAAGTATTGCGTGACTGCCATAGATCGTTTGTAGGATATATTCCAAGCGTCGACAGCGGATTGAGGCGTGCTGCCGCTGCTGGCGGAATGGCCACGCACCTCGATACGATGTTGCTGGCCTTCTAATTCCGGGATTAAATGCAGCAGCGTTTGTTTTCCCTCGTCGCCGAGTTCGACCGAGTTCAGTGGAAAGAGAACGATGGAGCCAACGTTGCTTTTTTCCCCTTCGTCCGTCATCTTTCGGAACTTGCTCTCTCCCTCGGATTTCTTGGTGCCACGGACTTTGGTGACGCGTCGGTTGCCGTTGCCATTACTGTTTGACGGGACCATCGACTGAGCATCGCTGCCAGTCATTCGTTTTCCGCCTGGATTTCGAAAGTGCTCAGCAACCGCTTGCACGACTTCGGGCTTTTGGGATGTTAGCCACATCACCATAAAAAACGCCATCATCGCCGTTACGAAGTCTGCATACGCAACTTTCCATGCACCACCGCCACCGCTTGCCATGGTTTATGCTCCACCTGAATCAACGGTCTTAAAAAGCTTTTCGATTTCTTCCACGGAAGGGCGGACGTCGCTTTCGAGTCCGCGTCGTCCGGTTTCGATGGCCATCTTCGGTTGCATGCCATTGAAGAAGCCTTGGAGCACACACGCAATCGTTCGGAAGTAAGCGCTTTCCGAGTGACCGATGCTGGCCATCTTGGCTGCAAGTGGGCCTAAGAAGCCGTAGGATGCAAGAATTCCAAGGAACGTTCCGACAAGTGCGGCACCGACGTGGTGTCCAATCTCTGCCGGCGGTCCATCGATGTGCCCCATCGTTACAACAATTCCAAGAACGGCTGCAACGATCCCAAACCCAGGAAGGCCGTCGGCCGTCTTCGAAAGGGCATCGACGGGATGATGGTGTTCCGATTCCATGGCACCTATCTCGATCTCCATCAAATTACCAACATCCTCAGGTCGTACGGAACCATCGATCACCGGCCCAAAGGCACCCTTGATGAATTCCGTTGCATGATGATCCGCAGCAAGTTTCGGATACTTTGCAAAGACAGCGCTTTTATGAGGATCTGCAATATGTCCTTCGAGGGCAAGCAACCCGTCTCGACGCGCGATTCGAAACAGTTCGTAAAGCGCAGAAAAAGTTTCCTCGTATGCCTTTTTATTGTAGGGAGCGCCCTTGAGCGCTTGAATGATCCCCGACACGATTCCCTTGAGAACCGGAAACGGTGACATGACGATCAATGCGCCAAGTGAAGCACCACCGATGGTAACAAATTCAGAGGGTTGATTGAGGGCTAAAATGTCCCCGCCGGCCCACAGAAAGCCCCCAATCACAGATCCCGTTACAACAATACAACCGATTATCACTACCATACCACTGGATCCTTTGAAGAGATGAACCCAGGTATATAGCCCTCAAACGCGACGTCGGCAAAGTTTCCTAGTCAGGTAATGAATGAGGAGCCTTGAGAATTTTACGAAATTGCTGGTAAACCAGATTATGCAGATTGCAAGACCTCCCATCAATACGAAACCAATCGAGGCATAGATATCAGCGGCCTCCTAAGATACGCAGCGGCTGATTTACGTTGGCGACGGGTCTATCGATTCCATCAGCACACCTTCCGAGCGGGCGATAAACAACGCCGCGACAACATCCGCGGTTGCATTCAAGGTGGTGCGGCACATATCTAGGATTCGATCCACGCCAAGAACAAGGGCGATGCCCTCGCTTGGTACGTGCACCGTATTGAGAACGAGAGCCAGTAGCGGAAGCGACCCGCCTGGCACTCCGGCTGCACCGACGGCTGTGAGCACCGAGAGGATGACGACAATGGTTTGTTCGCCGAAAGAAAGATGGATTCCGAACACCTGTGCCAAGAACACGACCGTTACTCCTTCGAATAACGCTGTTCCATTCATATTCATCGTGGCGCCTAACGGAAGCACAAATCCAGCGATGGAAGGTGGTACGCCCAGCTCCTCTTCCGCGATCTTGATCGAGGTCGGCAAGGTCGCACTGCTCGAACTGGTCGAGAAGGCAGTGATCATGACCGGCCGAACTTTCGTAAAGAACTTAAACGGGCTGTACCTCGCTAACGTAATCAACAAGATCGGCATGACTAAAAACATCTGGATAGCTAGTCCGACAAGCACCACGGCGACATACCATCCCAACGTTTGCAACAGTTCGTAACCAAAACGGGCCGTAATGGAAAAGATCAAGGAAAAGACGCCGAATGGGGCCAGCATCATCGCCCAGCCTATGATTACGATCATCAAATCGTTTACGCTCTCAAGAAACGACTTCATCAACGCCGATTTTTCAATCGAGAGCTTCGTGATTGCAACGCCAATAAGTAGCGAAAAACAAATGACGGCTAGCATGTCCATCTCAACCAGCGATTTCAATGGATTGCGAGGAACAATGTTGGTAAACGTCTGAACACCAAAGTTGGTTGATAGGCTGGTTTTCTTGTCGGCCTCACCGCCAAACTTTTCCATCAAAGAAGTCCTGGTCTCCTCCGATAGTGCTTCCCCAGGCTTAACCGTATTGACTAAAGACAAACCAATGATGACCGCGAAGGTCATCGTGATCAAAAAGAAAGCAAACGTTTTCAGTCCAATCCGTCCTAAGTCCTTTCCGCCACCAAGCTGTGCGACCCCCAGCGCAAGCGATGAAAAGACCAGCGGAATCACGGTCATGAAGAGCATCGCCAGGAAAACTTGTCCGATGGGATCGAAACCGTAGGTAATGGCGTTCTCAAGCCACGGTGCCTCTTTCCCTTTCGTTAATAAATTGACAAGTGAGCCAATTGCGGCTCCAGTTATCAATGCGATCAAAATCTTGGTGTGCAGAGAAACTCCGCGCTGGCCGTCGTTGTTCATGTGCTATAGGCCGCCACTTTTGCAATACGTTGCAAGCCAAGCGAAAATCTCTTTGTGCCAATGGATACTGTTGGCCGGTTTGTTCACCCAGTGTCCTTCGTCTGGGAAATTCACGAAGCGACTCGGAACGCCTTGACGTTGCAAGCCTTGAAACAACTCGTGGCCTTGGCCGATGGGACAGCGGAAGTCGAGGTCGTTATGGATGACGAGCATAGGTGTTTTGTACTTACCCAGATTTCCGGCCAGCGTATGTGGGCTGAATTCTCTGTACTTGCCCGGTATCTCCCATGGCAGTCCACCATGTTCGAATTCGTCGAACCAAAGTTCGTCGGTCGTTCCCCACATGCTCTCAAAGTTGTAAACGCTGCAATGGCTGATCAGGCATCGGAACTCTTTTGAAATCTCATTGACAGCAAACCAATCCTGCATGTAGCCGCCGAAGCTGGCACCGGCAGAAGCGATTCGCTTAGAATCAACATACTCAAGCGACTGCACTATCTTGAGACCGGCGACTAGGTCGCGATAGCACTTTCCGCCCCAATCGCCACTGATTTCATCGCAGAACTGTTGACCAAAACTGGTTGACCCTCGCGGGTTTGGCATCGCCACCACGTAGCCTTGGGCTGCCCACAATTGCGGGTTCCATCGGAAACTCCAGCCATCCTCCCATGCACCTTGTGGTCCGCCGTGGATCAGGTAGACCACCGGCCATTTCTTCTTAGGATCGAATCCCGGTGGCTTTAGAATCCACATCTGCATTTTGACTTTTCCCTCAACGTCGACATTGAGACTCTCTGGTCGAGTGCGCTGCAACTCATCCAATACCGAGCGATTGTGTTGGGTTTGTGGTTCGACTTTGTTGAAGTCTTTGGTGGATGTTAAATACAGTTCGGCAGGTTCGTTCATGGTGGCTCGGGCCAATACGACTTGGTCGCTCTGAGCGGAGAATCCAGTGATCTGCCCGATGCGATTGTCTGGCATTCCGAGTTTGATCAGCGTTGGCTTGGACGTGGCGGATACGCTGTATAAGGCGCTCGAAGCGAGTTCGTCGGTGCTGAAAATCAGGTCCGTTGGACTTACCCAAAGGAAGTCGTTAACCGATCGATCTAGGTCGCCGGTCAAGGTGGTTGACTTACCAGAAAAGGTTCCATCCAAATTGCATGGTTGCAGGAGCAAATTCCACTTGTCTGCTTCGTAGCCTGGCTTGATTTGGGTTCGGTAGGCAACGAGCTTTCCATCGGGACTGAATTTTGGGCAGCTATCCGCAGCCAGGTTGGCGCCGGTCAGACTTGGCCAGTCTGGATTCTTGTTGTCGATGGCAACTCGGCAAATGTCGTGATTGGTTGTCCAGGATTCGCCCATTGCTGGTACTGCGGTAAACAACACAAACTGGCTATCGGGAGAAAAGGTAAAGTCATCGCCAACGCTGAATGTTGTACTCGTTGGATAGGCATCTCGATCACCGGGTGTAATGTCCTTGCAATCGTTACCATCGACATGGATAACAAAGATATGGTTTCGTTTGTCTTCGACATGGGAATCCCAGTGCCTGTAAAACAAACGGGTGAACGTTTTTGCTTTGACGGGGTTTGCGGCGGCAGCCTCTTCTTCCTCTTTATTTTTGGCGTCCGATTCTGCGAAAGGCAGGCTGCTAAACTTTGGATTGACTGCGGAGTAGAACGCGATTCGCTTACCATCGGGAGACCAGATTCCGCCATTAGCGCCGGTTGCAATATTCGTGAGTTTAGTGGGTTCTCCACCTGCAGTCAGGTCCAAAAGGTAGAGTTGCGGAATGCCACTTCGGTTGGACTCAAAAAGGAGTTTCGTACCGTCCGGCGACCATCGAGCGTGCGTATCCGCTTTGCCTGACTGAGTGATTTGGCGAGGCGTTTTGTTCACATCAACTAACCAGAGTTGGGTGTTTTTGGCATTCTTGGCAGCGTCGGTGACCTTGGTCACTTGATAGACAATCTGCTTGCCGTTCGGACTCAACTGTGGGTCTGCAACGCGAGATAAGCGGAACAGGTCATCTATTTGCATCGGATGGGGATCTTTGGCCATAGCAGGTTGGAACATCGCCGATAAGGAAATAGTAGCAAAAGTCAAGGCGATCAGAGTTAGCCGGAGCAGCATGATAGTAGAACTGGGTGAGTTTCCAATGAGTTGGAATTCGATTGCATCGATTATAAAACAAGAGAGGGATTGCTATCATACTCGTTGGCAAATCGGCTTGCTACGGTACACCGCCGTCTGGGTCGATACATTTTGCCTAAGTGGCACGCCAGGCATGGTTGCGGCTAAAGAATTGGTGAATTGGGGTATAGCCGTATCCATCTCCAGCGTTGAAATGGCCGAAGAATAAACCTTCTAGGGGTCCGCATGGCGGCGACCCATATGGGTTGTGAATACTTTTCGAGGTCTCTTCTGACGCTTAGGCGTTTTGAAAAGGTGCAAGGGATGGCAAACGAGTCCGTACGCGGCTTTCGAGGCTGGATATATGCGATTTTGGTCGCGATTTGCCTGATGCTGATTTTCTTTGCAAGCGAAAGCCTGTCTCGCCTAAAGCAACCAGGTTACTACCATGCACCGAGAACAGCCACGCTCAGTGTCTCAACCAAACCGAAGGTTTTTCCAAAAATCGCGACGGATGCGATTCCGTTGGAAATCGAATCTCTTAGCTCACCCATTGAGTCGGCGTCGTGGATTGACTACCGAATCGCTTCGCAGAACTCCCTTGCATTATTGGAGCCACCGGCTGGAGCTCGACTGGCGGCCCCAATCGCTTCGACCATCGGTTCGGATCCATTTCTCGATCCGAATCGCAATCAGAGAAGCCCATCGGTCCTCGCTGAATCGGCAGCAAGTGAAACTCAAGTCACAGCCACCTCCGTATCGTCGAGCCGCAACAACTATGCCAATGAGTCATTCGACAGGACTTGGTTCTCACCCGATCGCCTTCCAGCCGCCAATCCAAACGCTTGGCCAAGTTCTGCAAGTTTTTTGAGCGAGATAGAAAAGCTCAAGACGTCTTCTTCAAACAAGTCGGCGAGGCAAGTGCAAGATTGGGTCGACCGCATATCAACGGCATACGATAGATTGACATGGCTGCCACTGACGGACGAAGCGTCGGCTGACGCATTGGAATCGTTGCATACGTTGGCAAACGAAGGGGTCAAGATTGCAGAATTGAGCCTTGAAAAAGATGCTGTCCTAGCAAGCGAAATTGCGAGGCTTTCGTATTCAATAGAGCGTCGCTTTGCAGTCTGGAATGCGGTCAACGGTTGCATCATCAAGGGTAGGACACACTTCGTTGCTGCTCGCAAACATGAAGTGGATACAGGGCATCTGAACGAGTGCTTAGCAAATGTCAAATTGGCTATCACCCGAACAGGTGACGCAACGAGCTGGAGCCGATACCTTATGCTCGACGCGCTAAACCAACTCGCATCCGGTGAGATAACCGGTCGGCAACATCAGGTTGATATGGTTCGTCAATTCCTCGGTCGTGTTACGGATCCAAGAGTTTCCGAAACACAACGTGCCTTTTTGGCTTCGGTGGAAGTACACAAATTGGCAGACCAAGTTCATCCTTTATCCATCGGTCCGGTTGACTATCGCAAGTTGATCGAGGACATCGAAACGCTTGAGTCCGATCCGGTTCATCGATGCAGCAAGTCGCTGGCCGATTCGATGCAATCGCTTCGTTTTTCCGAGCATCCCGAGCAAGTGGCTGTCTCGCAAGCGATTGATTTGCACTATAGGAATGCAAACCTCCGAATGGCGGTTTCCGAGGATTTCATCAACAGGCTAATGCCAAAACAAACGTTGATCGAAAAACCAGTCAGGCAGAGCATCCTGGGAGCAGACACCCGAGGTGCCAGTCAAATACTTACCAAACTGAACGTGGATTTTATTAAAGACCCGAGCGCCCTGAAAATTGCTCTCACCTTGGAGGGAGACATCAGCAGCAAGACCAAGTCAAGTCGACATGGCGCCACTTTCTACAATTCTTCCATCGCGAATGTCAACGCAGTTCGGGAGTTGTCGATAACGCCTTTCGGCATGAACATCAATGGGCGACCGGCGACTGTCGAATCAAGCGATTCCTTGCGGAGTTTTTCCACGGACTGGGATTCGCTCCCAGTTCTGGGAGACATGGTGCGTCAATTTGCACACAAAGAGTTCGTCCAAGCTCGTCCCATTGCGAAACGCATCATGCAAAAGACGATTGCAAAACAAACCGATGAAGAGTTTGACATGCAACTTCAGGAGAAAGTCCGCTCCGCGGAAGGGCAATTCAATAAGCGATTGATCGGCCCGCTTGAATCCTTGGATTTGCATCCAATGGTAGTGGACATGCAGACCACCGATACGAGGCTCATTGTTCGCTATCGGCTGGCCAGCTCGGAGCAACTGTCTGCTTACACGTCCCGACCGATTGCACCGGCTGATAGCTTGCTATCGATTCAAGTCCATCAGTCTGCCTTCAACAATATGGTGAGCCGTATTGTCGATGGAGATCGGGATTGGACGATGCAAGATTTGTCGGACAAGATCTCGGATCTACTTCAGCAACCCCGTCGAGCACTACCGGAAGATGCACCGTCGGATGTAACTGCACGTTTTGCCGAGACACGCCCGATTACGCTTGAATTCGAGGAAGGTCGAATGTGGCTTACGTTGAGAGTAGCATCGCTAGAACAGCCAGGCAGGATTCATCTCAAGAATTTCATCATCCGAACGTCGTATCTGCCGACCGTCGAGGGTTTGCAAGCCGAATTGAATCGGGATGGGGTCATCAGCGTTGACGGGTACAAGCTCGGAGGTCGTGAACGACTGGCACTTCGGGCCATTTTTTCGAAGGTCTTTTCGAATCGCGCATCGATACCGATGGTTTCGGACGAGTTGCTCCGCGATCCGCGCGCGACCGGTCTGGCGGTGTCGCAGTTGGTTTTGCGAGATGGCTGGCTGGGAATGGCGATTAGTCAAGACAATTCGCCGCACGTGGCCATAGTCAAGGCGGACCAGGACGCACTCCGCCGCTAGATGTCGTCCTTTATATCCTCTTTCAAATTGGCACCGCCGTCCTTGGGGGACCTGCGGTCCAGACCCGCACGTTCCATTAGTGACGAGCGGAGGGACATGTCGATTTGATCATCGTCAGCCGGTGGAGGTCCCATGGCGCCGAGGTTTTCAGGGTTGTAGCGTATCTCGTATTGGTGTTTAGCGATTGTAATGATTACACCTGGGTCGAGCCGCTTTCGAGTGACCCGATATCCGTTTACCTTGGTGCCATTTCGGCTATCCAAATCCTTGATAAACCAATATCCTTGTTCGAGAGTCATGCGGCAGTGCTGACCTGAGACATTGGCAAATCGCAGGACAATATCGCAGTTGTCTCTCCTCCCAATGAGGATGCGATCTTTTTTCAGAGGAATATCTTCGCCCCCACCCGTCGGAGCAAGAAATCCATAATCTGCCATAGCTTCATCCAGAAAAATCGAAGAGAAGAAACGAGTTTGCTGTAGAACGGTTCCAAACGCTCTACTCACTGTACGTTCCAAGAAAACCCGCGTCAACAATCCGCCAGCGATTAAGCGCAGCGGACCTGAAATTCCTAATAAAAAGGTTGAGTCGAATGCCGAAAGTTACGATTGTATTCGGATTGCTGCTATGCGGTTTGTCCGCCGTGGTTCTGCTGATTAAGCAAGAATTCACAGTGGGAACCTGGCTCATTCCATCCGCAGTGGGCCTGCCTTTGATTTTGCTGGGTTTGGTAGCAGCCAAGAGTACCGCCTCCAGAATGCATGTCATGCATGCGGCAGTAACGATAGCTTTGTTGGGGGGGTTGGTGGCTTTGGTGCAAGGCGTTCGTCAGTTGATTGGATTTCTTTTTCAAGAGAAACCAATCCTACCCCTGGCTGCCGGCATGATTTGGGCGATGACCGCTCTTTGTTTTATCTTCGTTGGACTATGCGTACAGTCCTTTATTGCAGCCAGAAAAGCACGAGAGAGCAAATAATACGGCCACTTGTCGCCTGGTAACCATTTTTAATCCGCAAGTCCATTGGGTAGAGAATTTTTTCAACATGACAGCATCTTGGATTTCTATCAAATTAGCGAGGCAATCGGAGAGCATTGGACAGACCGTTCAAGTGCGAGGTTGGGTTCGAACGCGGCGCGATAGCAAAGGCGGTTTCAGTTTTATTGAACTCAACGACGGCAGTTGCTTTGGCAATCTTCAAATCATCGCCGACGGCAGCTTGTCCAATTACCAGAGCGAGATCTGTTCGCTCTCGGTAGGCAGCAGCGTTATTGTCACGGGAGAAATCAAAGCCAGCGCCGGCCAAGGGCAAGCGACCGAAATGTTTGCAAGCGAAGTTCGAATCATTGGGGTCGCGAGCGCGACAGACTATCCACTGCAAAAAAAGCAACACACGTTCGAAAAATTGCGAGAATGGGCGCATTTGCGTCCCCGAACCAACACCTTCGGGGCAGTCGCACGCGTTCGCAACCGATTGAGCTACGCTACCCATCAATTTTTTCAGAACGACGGGTTCCTTTACGTCCACACGCCGATCATCACGGACAGCGATTGCGAGGGGGCCGGTCAAATGTTCCGCGTTACTACCCTGCCGCTTGACAAGCTTCCGATACTGAACGGTAAGGTGGATATGAGTCAAGATTTCTTCGGGAAATCGTCCTACCTGACGGTAAGCGGTCAGCTTGAGGGGGAAACTTATGCGACGGCGTTGGGCAAGATCTACACGTTTGGACCGACATTTCGAGCAGAGAACTCCAACACGTCTCGGCACCTCTCCGAATTCTGGATGATCGAGCCGGAAATGGCGTTCTTCGAACTCGCGGACAACATGACGCTTGCCGAGCGATACCTCAAAGCCATGATCCAAGATGTGTTGACAAATTGTCCAGAGGACATGGACTTTTTTGAAAAGCGAGTTCAACCGGGCGTTATGGCTGCATTGCAATTGGTACTCGACAAGCCCTTTACACACATGTCCTATACCGAAGCTGTCGATATTCTGATCCGCAGCGGTGAAAAGTTCGAGTATCCAGTCGCGTGGGGCGTGGATCTTCAGGCCGAGCACGAACGCTTCATCACCGAAAAGCACGTTCAAGGTCCGGTGGTCCTGTACAACTATCCCAAGGAAATCAAATCGTTTTACATGCGTCTCAACGACGATAACAAAACGGTCGCAGCTATGGACGTTCTGGTGCCGGGTGTCGGTGAGATCATTGGCGGTAGCCAACGCGAAGAGCGACTGGACGTGCTGACGGAGCGGATGGTGGCATCTGGACTCAAGGCCGAAGACTATTGGTGGTATCTGGACCTGCGTCGCTTTGGAACCGTACCGCACGCTGGTTTCGGATTAGGGCTAGAACGCATGGTTCAGTATACGACTGGGATGGCGAATATCCGCGATGTGATTCCATTCCCAAGGTCGCCAGGGAACTGCGATTTTTAGTTGCTGTAAGGTTTTAAGGCGACCGTCGATGTGAAAAATACCAATCCTAACCCGATACGTAAGTGAGGGATCTGCGAAATTATTCCTCGCTTAGATCCCTCGCGTGCGCTTCGGGTTGCGATACTTAGAGTGACAACTTGCGGGTCGATTCGATTCAGCTTATTTACTTATTCTCGTACTGAAGAATCTCGATTGAGTGGGTTATGTCCTCATTGTTCGCACGTGCTAGCGGTCTGTTGCTTCATTTAACGTCACTGCCGGCCAGGCCACTGGGAAGTGTTTCCGATAGCCAGCCTGGCACAGATGGCCAGTGGAGCGCCGGGGATTTGGGCTCCGGAGATTTGGGCCCTTCGGCATACGAATTTGTCCGCTTCTTAAAACAAGCTGGTCAGCGCTGGTGGCAGATCTTGCCAACGAGTCCCACGGGCTACGGTTTTTCACCCTACCAATCCCCTTCGTCCTTCGCTGGGAACCCCTTGCTTATCAGCCCCGCGTTGCTGGTACGGGACGGGCTGCTTCGCATGGAAGACTGGCACGACGCTGCACGCACGGGTCAGAAAAGTATAGAGAGGGATTGGTCTGTCGCTAATTTCGAACTTTCCTCAAGCATGCGAATGGAGTTGCTGAGG
>JBBRJI010000058.1:0-14437 GCA_038219625.1 Pirellulales bacterium
AACAATGTTCAGCGAACCATCGCCGAATCAGCCATCCTTTTGGCATGGCACGAAGCACATCATCAAGGGCAGATCCACCTTACCTGGAATCTCTATAAAGCGGCCAATCTCTGAGACGCTTAGCACTTCTTCCATGCTAAATTTGAAGGTAGCGGAACTCGCCAAGAGTTTCGATGGAAGGCCTAAAAACCAAAGTCTGGCGACTTCGGCTACCAGTTGTCTACGCTTTGCCGCCTAATGATTGAACAAAAACTCACGCGATGTCATCAGACTCCACAGCAGATCCTCAACCACTGTCCGGCGTTCCTCCTCAGTCGCGTCGTTCAGTTCTTTCACGAGCGAGGCAGACTCAATGTCACTCGGCAGCCGTGACAAGCACCTCAAGTAGGCAGCTTTGACAATCGCCACGTAGTCAACCTTGTAGGTTTCTAGGAGCTGGTCGACCACGCTCCCTTTCTCCGCGAGCTTGGCGTTGAGCGTGTCTCCGTTGTTGAGGTTGAGGACCTGGGTCACACTAGGCTCGTCGCTTCGTTCGCATTCGCAAGTAATGCGGCGTTGATTCCGACCGAAAGTTCTAAGAAAACTATTGTCCACGCTCGAGTCGTACAACTGAATCGCACGTGTCCCTTTGCTATAAAACTTGGTGTCCCGTTTGTCACCCCCTAGGAACGAGACCTTATTAAAAACAGTCGGCACGGTCGAAACCGAGACGATTGCATCGTGGATCACCTCCGCCATCAAACGACGCGGATAGTAGTGGGAAAAAAACTTTTTGTCGTCTTTATTGAGGTCCGTTGTTTTGCTGCTCCGCTGATACGTTTCCGAATTCAAGATGACTCGCATCAGTTCCTTTAGGTCAAAATGATGCGCTACCAAATGCTCGCCAAGAGCTTGTATCAATGCTGGGTTACTGGCGGGATTGCTGGCTCGAAGGTCATCGACTGCATTGACAATTCCGACCCCAAAGTAGGCAGCCCATACCCGGTTTACGATGGCCCGTGTGAAGTAAGGATTGTCTGGCGATGTTAGCCATTGGGCCAAATACTCGCGTCTGTCTTCTGTTGAGTGAATATCCAACGGCTTAGCATCTAAGGGCGCGGGTGCTTGGGGCTTGCCTCGCAAGGGCTGAATCAAATCGCCACGGTCCAAAACCAATAGGGTTCGGGCGGAGTCCCCGTCTCGCGTTTCACCCCCCCAACCCTTGGCGCGTACTCTTGCGAACAGATTGGCCATAGCATAGTACTGATCGTTCGTCCATTTTTCGAGCGGATGGTTGTGGCATTTTGCACAGCCGATCGAAAGACCCAAAAACGCTTGGCACGCGTTTTCGGTCATGCTCTCCGGATCCTGATTGATGGCGTAAAAATTAGTCGCGCCGTTCTCGATCGCATCACCGCGGGCTGTTAAAATCTCTCGCGTTAACTGATCCCAGGGAGTGTTCCTTTGAACGTGGCCTCGAATCCACTGGTAGTACGCTTTGATTCCATCGGCTCGCAGCAGATTGCTATTGAGCATCAGCAAATCAGACCAACGATACGTCCAATAGTCCACGTATTCAGGGCTCTCCAAAAGCGAATCGATCCATCGAATTCGCTTGTCGGTTGACGTGTCCTGCAAAAACGCGATGACCTGTTCTTCCGTGGGCAAAGTACCGGTAGCATCCAAGGCCGACCTGCGAAGAAACTCACTGTCGGACGCTTTGTCCGAGGAATCCAACCCCAAATTAAACAGTTGCTTCGCCACATGATCGTCAATGAAATTGGCGCCAGCAGTCTTGTTGTCCAAGCCGTCTTTGCTTGAGAAAGGGACACTCAGGCGAGAGGTAACAATCCGGCTTGCAAACCAAGCGTTAACGGCCCCTTCCCCAGGCCCAAGCACTTTTGCGACACCATGCTCGTCGACGATTGCCACGGATTCGTCGGTGGACGTGAACTTGGCCCAACGGGTGACATCTTCGATACGGCCATTGCTATAATGAGCTCGGACTGCGATGGGTTGAATATTACCTCGTTCTAACCGTACTGCGGCTGGCAAGATCTCTAAATGATCCAATTTGGGATCGGTCGATCTTGGACCGATGGCCCCGTTCGCAATCCATGTTCCAAGCATCGCGTAGTCTTCGGAGTCTGCTGGTAACCTCAAGCCACCCTTGTGCTCGATCGCTCCACTCGGTTTCGCGATGAAGAGCGAAATCGCTGGAGAAGCCATCTCGATTCGCCGCCCTCCATCTTGCCTAGTGATATTGAAGTGATCCGCCACAGGATCGTATCCTCGCAAAGACAATTTAAAACCGCCTTTGCCCGCCAATGCACCATGGCATGCCCCCATATTGCAATTATTGCGTGCCAAGACCGATTGGATATGGTTGCTGAACTCGATATCACGCGACTTCTCAATGTCCCGGCAAACGATTGCCGCCGTTGCACTAACCGTCGCACCGTCATTCAGTTTGCATTCGATACGAAGCGTGGTGGTTCCGGATTTCTTTGCCGTCAACTTAGTAAATCCCTTGTCCGAATAATCCACGGTCACCAGCGATGGGTCAAGAAATCGAAAGTCGGGTTTCGTCGTGATGGCAGCCCCAATCGTCCCATCGCTGAGCACGGATTGAATGGTCACAAGTTGTGTACTGTTCTCATTCGTCAGGTCGATCGTATCCGGGAAAATCCGGATTCCTTGCGGCTTACCGGCAACGAGGACTGGGCTCATCGCAAAGATGACCGTGAGAACAAGGGGGGGTAATTTCATGAGAAAATAGGGTAGGATAAAAAGCGTTGGCAATTTTGCAAGCGGGAATTCTTCGTTCGCAAAGGCACGACGAAGAAGAAAGTTTAATCCAGTTTACAGCAAACCATCGCCAAAGCACAAACGAATGAAGGGGAAAACGGAACATGTCTAGGAATAAAGGCAACGGATCGACTGTTTCCACCGCAATAGGTTTCTTGATCGCCAATGCACTGCTGATTGTCGGACTCTACGGCGTCTACACTCTTTGGTTCCAACTCAACCCAGGCGTCGGATCGACGCTCCGCAACTACATGATTGCGGCAGGAATTGGTGCGATCATGTGGTTAGGACACGCCGCCGGCTTTATGATGACGCTTATGAGAGGAACAGCAACAATGTCGGAGAAAAACTTGAAGCTTGCGATGGCCAACGGAACTTGCCCAGTCGAATCCGGCGAGCCTGACGAACCACTGGTTATTCAGGCCGCCGAAACCCGAGTCGCGGTAGCCGTCGGCTTATGGATTGCGGGCATTTGTTGGACTGGAATCGTGTCACTTATCGGATTGGCGGTAGTGCAAAACAAAGACTGGTTTCCGATGCTGATACTTTCCGTATTCTTGCTCGTCGGGATTGCACTCTTGGTTTTTGCGTTTTACTCCACCTTGCAAATCTTCAATCCCCGCCCCATTCTGGCTTGCAGCCAACGCGATCTGTATCCAGGAAGTGAGTTTGAACTCAGTTGGATGTTTCGTGGTGACGCAAAAAAAATAAAACACCTTGAAATCGTGCTAGAAGGCATTGAGAAAGTTTCGTACCGACAAGGCACAAGTACGAGAACCGAAGAAAAACCATTCTTTCGTCAAAGTGTTGTCGACAGCCCAACACCGGATTTCATCGCTCAGGGTTTTGAATTGGTGTCCATTCCTGTTGCAACCATGCATTCCTTCAAATCCTCGAACAACTCCTTTACTTGGCAAATTCGCGTGCTGGGAAAAATTGCCTTTTGGCCGGATATCCGAGATCGATTCGAGATCGTGCTGTTGGCCCCGAAACCAGACGGTCTCGATGGATGATATTGCTAGCAATGCTTGGGTTCGGTGTTGTCTTTCATCTACGCCTTGTGCTACTGTTGCAGCTTTCCGCTCGATCCATTCAAAGTCAAATAGCCAGGGACGGCCATGAACATGCAATTACCAGCCCGTCGCAACGGTGCTAGTGCGACCGCAAAGCGAAAACGACTCGCACGCGGCACAGAAATACTTCAACAGGCAGCTCAGTCGATCCAATCCCTCGCGGAGTCTCTCGACGAGGACTTTTTGGTCGCAGTCGATAAGCTTTTGAGCATGCGCGGCAGTCTAATCGTTTGCGGGATTGGCAAAGCAGGACTCATCGGCAAGAAGATTGCCGCTACCTTTGCGTCGACGGGTACGCGCGCGCACTTTCTTCATCCGGCCGAAGCAGTGCATGGTGACCTTGGACGCATTGGACCATCCGACGTCGTGTTGATGCTTTCCAACAGCGGAGCAACCGAAGAAATTGTTCGTATTCTGCCGTTCATGATACGCAGATCGGCCGGTTTGATCGCGATTACTAGCGGAGCCAATAGCCCTTTAGCTCGGGTCGCTGATATTGTCTTGGTTTTACCCCCGTGTCGCGAAGCTTGTCAGCACAACTTGGCACCCAGCACGAGCACGACCACCATGCTGGCTATCGGGGACGCGTTGGCCTTGGTGGTTAGCGAAGCGAGAGACTTTCGAGTCCAAGATTTCGCCGAATTGCATCCAGGTGGATCGCTTGGGCGAAAACTGGCGATCGTCAACGACGTCATGCGTCCAGTCCTCGACTGTAGACTCGCCTCATCGCAAACCACGATTCGGAAAATGTTGGTCGACGTAGCGCGCCCAGGCCGTCGGACGGGAGCGGTCATGCTTGTCAACGTTGAGGGGAAACTTGAGGGGATCTTTACCGACAGCGATTTGGCGAGACTTTTGGAACAACGCCGTGATGGCGATTTGGACATGGAAATTTCGAATTTGATGACACGAACGTTTTCGGCCGTTCAATCCGGGGCAAAATTGATGGATGCTATCGATATCATGGTGCAACACAAAATTAGTGAATTGCCGGTTGTAGATGCAAATGACAAGCCTTTAGGAATGATCGATATCACAGACGTGCTCGGGCTAGAACATGAGGCGGCCCGTGATTTGCAAAGACATCCGAGCGAATCCACGTCGGAATCGGTTGATGAGGAAAAAGATCAAGTCGATTGGCACGATGGACCATCGACTCTGCGTTTATTTGGCCCAAACACCTAAAGAGATGGTCTATTCATGGCGCCGCGCGATACTGACATTGCAAAACCAATCAAGCTTATTTTATCGGACGTCGATGGCGTTTTGACCGATGGTTTGATCACTATCGATAATGCAGGCGTGGAAAGCAAATCGTTTCATGTCCGTGACGGACATGCCATCAAGGTCTGGCGAAAAGCCGGCTTCCAATTTGGGTTGCTTACGGCCCGCAATTCGCAAATCGTCAAACTTCGCGCCGCCGAACTGGGTATCACTCTGGTACGTCAGGGATTCGCTGAGAAATTACTAGCCGCTCGAGAGATGGTCTTACAAGCAGGCCTCAAGATGAGCGAAGTCTGCTACATCGGTGACGACCTGCCGGATTTGTCCGTGATGTACGAGGTTGGACTGAGCGCAACCGTTTCCGATGGAGCGGCGGAAGTAAAACAAGCCGCACGCTGGACGATGACCGCGGCGGGTGGGAAAGGTGCCGTTCGGGAATTGATCGAGCGGTTACTCAAAGCCAAAGGCCGATGGGAGGACTTCGTCCCCAATCGACTCACATGATGTACCTTCGCGACTATTTCCGAGTCTTGGTTCCTCTCTTGTTGGCTTTTGCAGCTTATCACGTTGCCGTCGTTCCATTCTTGGAACCTAAGTCAGACCATCAGGGACGTAAATACGAGGGAACCACACTCTCACCTCGTGAGGACTGGTGGGAAGCCTTTTTTTTGGAAGGCGACTGGCAACGAGACAAAAAAACTCCACCCCGTGTCGTCAAAACAGATTCAGCCACGCTTCTCTTTCAAACACGTGAACAAAAGTCGGAGACTCGCTGGCTCGTCAAACCACTTACGATCTTGATCCCGCAACGTGATTCTGGAACGGCAAAACAAGCCATACTCATCAAGAACGAGGAAGGCGCAGAAATTGAGTTCGAGACGGCGGTTGACTGGACTCAGGAACTGCCTCCCGTCGTAAGTGGCCAACTCCTCGGTGAAATCACAATCTACTCCCCTCCTGAGGATGCTTTCAAAAACAATGGAATGCTTATCAATGCGCGTGGTTTATTTATCAACAAACGGCAAATTTGGACAAATGAAAAAATAAAACTTCAGCTCGGCAACTCGATTGTCGAAGGCAGATACCTGCAGATTTTTCTGGACAAAGATCTGTTGACCGCTGAACAACCAAATCTACGCAATAAGTCTCCTTTCAATGGCCTCGACAGTCTCGAATTGACGTATGTTGAACGAGTGTATATCGGCCTAGAACCTGGCGGACTGTGGCCCCGCAAAGACATTCCTGACATTTCGAAACGCGCTGCCCATGCCACATTGAATTGCGGAGGATCATTCAAATTCCAGTTCCATCAGTCGCAAGCGACGCTCAAAAGAGGCGTTCACATGGAACACCGTGTCGACGGGCTTCCAGTAGATACGTTCGACTGCGAAGAATTGAACATGTTCGTTGGATGGAAAGGAAAACAAACGCCAGAACCAAGTTCTCGTACCAACACATCCGGCTCGAATTGGACGGTAGAACGACTGGTGGCATTGGGCGCAGCGGGCAAGGACAACCGGGATCATTCCGGATGGCTAAAACTCATCGCGCCAGGCATGCAGGCCGAGGCTGTGGGTCAACATTTAGAAATGGACATGCTCAATGGGATCGTCACCTTGAGCAACAGGCTGCCCGGTGCTACAGCAAGAGAAATGACTCCCGTCTACTTGCGGCACGAGTCCGTTCAAGTCTGGTCGCCCGAGGTTCATTATCAAAGCGCCGACGCCCTGGCGAACTCGTCCGACGACCCTGGCCGCTCGAACGAACCGATAAACAAAAATCGACTCGGTGCACTTGTTGCGGACGGTGCCGGCAGAGCCCAAATGGACAGTAACGATGACTCATGGAAACTTTCATGGGGCGAACGGCTCATCGTACGTCCCGATCCCAATGACCTTTCCAAAGACGTTGTAGACATCAAGGGGAGTGCGAACATAAGCTGTACGGCGCATGGAAGGTTCAGAGCGGAACAGCTCTACCTTTGGTTGACACCCGTATCGCCCGAACTCGCCGCAAAACTCGCCTCCCAATACCCAGACGGAAAAGTGCCTCAGGCGTTGCCGGATCGTATGGAGGCTGATGGTAGGGTGGATGTCAATTCCCCCATCTTGCGAGCGACAGTGGAGAAGATGCAGGTCTGGTTCGCCTACCAGCAGCCCATTGCAGCAATCAATTCTCAACCTCCTCAATCCACCTTGGTTGAAGCTTCAGATACGCGGAACGGCCCCTCGCCACTGATAGGCAATAAATGGATAGGCAATAATCCGCTTACGAGCGTGGCAGCGATTCCAACAGGCCAAGCTTTCCCTCCAATCCAGAATACGCTCCCCGGAGCACTGAGCCTTTTGCCTTCGACCGGAATGGCTGCACCTCCGTTGAAACAGCCTATTTCGCCATCAAACCCCTCTGTCAAAAACGGTTTCTTGACCGCTAACCCATCGTCGCCGCTGATCGTGACCGCGAAGACAATGCGGGCAAAGGTATTGAGGAGCGGCAGCCAGAATCGAGTCGAGGACTTGATTCTGGAAGGTAGTATAGAGCTCACGAAAAACCAATTGTCCGAGGAATCCCCATGGCCATTCACCATCACAGGAGAACAATTGCAACTGAGTCAAATGCAAAACGACGCCAGCGACATCACGATCGTTGGCCAGCCGGCCAAGGTCACAGTGGGCAGCGGCTGGGTCATTGCACCCGAACTGAAATTGAAACAAAGCCAAAGTCAATTTTGGATCGATCACCCGGGGGAATTGGTAATACCCGTAGAAGCGCTTCAAAAGAGCTTGGCAACTCCAACCAGCAACACGAATTTGGTGAGCTTACCCAGTACTTTCAGTAGCCCGTTGCCGGTCAATGGACTCAGTCCTTCGCGACCTGCTCCAAAAGAAGGCGGCAATAGTATCCGATGGCATGTGCCCCCTCGCTTGCAGTGGGGCAAACGAATGACGTTTGATGGACGAACCGCCCGATTTGGCGGTGGCGTAACACTGAACTGCCGGATGGAAACCGACCCCAAGACCCTGTGGCATATCGAGGCAAGTTCCAACCAAATGCTGGTAGTCATGGATCAGCCCGTGGCGTTGCGAAATGCCAATAATACCAATCCATCACCACAATCGCAGATAGCCATGATTCGACTGGAAGACAACGTCGATATCCAAGCCGTTCAAACCGACTTGGATTCGAAACGCCGGTCGATTGAGCATTTGAAAATACCTCAACTCGACATCATGGTTGCCTCGCAGACTTGGCTAGGTCACGGCCCGGGCGAATTATGGAGTCGTCGCCTAGGAAATGACAATCCGATCGGCGGAGTCTCCCGATCTGCCAATCCCTCCAATCCCTCCAATCCAACCAATCCCTCCAATCCAACCGTTGCCGATCGGTTCGCCGAGAACGTAAAGCAATGTATCCATCTGAGCTTCATCGGGCGAATGGAGGGGAATATGGAACGTCGAAGTGCGACTTTTTACGAACGGATCGAAGCCCTAATCGGTCCTATAGCTTCATGGGACGATGCACTAAACGTTCACACGGTCGATCGACTTGGACGCAATCAGAGCCTATTGTTTTCGGACCAACTCGATATTTTCGATGCGTCTGGACTAAGTTGGAATCAATCACCCGACAGAAATCTAGGGGCAGCCAATAACGCCGCTTGGGAAATCGCAGCCAGCGGTCGAGTGCAAATGCAATCCAGCACGGAAACCGGTGATGTAATTGTTCTTGCGAACGCACTGAAATACGCGGCGATCAGCGATACGGTTCGCGTGGAAGGTTCTCAGCAACAGCCTGCTCGAATTAACAAAGCTCAGATAAACACGCCTCCAATTGATATTCAAGTAAAATCGGCCGCCATTCGACTCAAGACTGGCGAAATGGATCTGCAGGGAATTAGCATCGAAGGCACATTACCTCAAAGCTTGCAACCCGCCAATGCTCCGACCGGTCCACTTAAATCCAGTCCCGCTGGTCCGGGCGCTAGTAAAAACCTTCCCTCACCACGCGACATGCCTATGAAGCCGTTGAGCCGAAATGGATCCTGACCGCGAGCCGTAGATCAGTCGCTCCGCCGACCAATGTCCTCCACGAAATATCCTGACTGAGTCTTCCTCATTCCTTATTCGTTCCTCATTCCTTGCCTACGTTCGTCTCACCTGCGGATAGAGACAGCAATTGGCTGGACAGAGATCGTGACTTGGGCCGTATGCGCCGATGAACGGACGCTCCGTATCTAAGCTCAATCGTTCTTCGATCAAGTCAACGATCATCTCAACAAAACGCGGATGGACACCTACCGTGGCCGCACGAACAAACAGAATCCCCTTTTCCTTGCAAACCTCGGCTGCTTCGTGGTCTAAGTCAAAAAGTACCTCCATATGGTCGGAAATGAAGCCCAGAGGCTGTACTACCACCTGCTTGATCCCTCGTTCGGCATGCAACTGCTCGATTCGGTCGCAAACATCCGGCTCCAACCAGGGCTGCTGTGGTGGACCAGATCGGCTTTGAAATACCAACTCCCACGGTCCATGGTTAGCCGCCTGACACACTAGCTTGGCAGCTTCTCTGAGTTGCTCCTCGTAGCGTGAATTGTCCGCCATCGCTTTGGGAATACTGTGTGCACTGAAGAGAACAATCGTTTCGTCCCTGACTTCCTCAGGCAGCTTGGCTAATGCCTGTTCCAAACAGTCCTTTTGTGCGGCAATGAACCCTGGGTGGTTAAAACCCTTCCGAATTTTTTCGATCAGCGGTGCCTTGTCGCCGACCGCAGATTGCGAGGCCGCGATATTCTCCCGATATTGCCTACATCCGCTGTAGCAACTGAACATCGAGGTAAAAAAGGCGATCGAACGCTTGCGTCCATCGCCGGCCATCCTGCCGAGCGTATCGGTCAGCATGGGATGCCAATTGCGATTTCCCCAATAGATCGGCAAATCCAATTTTCGGCGTGAGCACTCTTGCTCAATGGCCGCAAGCAACTGCCGACACTGTTCGTTGATGGGGCTGACGCCGCCAAACTGGTTGTAGTGCTCGGAGACTTCAATCATTCGTTCACGAGGCACGTTTTTGCCCCGCAACACGTTCTCCAGGAACGGCATGACATCCTCCATCCCCTCTGGACCTCCAAACGAAACGAACAAGATCGAATCGATTGGAAGTTCGTCCAACGGCGGCAATGGGGACGTTGGACAAGCGGGCGTAGTCGGTACGTTGGACATGGATCAAATCAATTCACTGGTTCGTGGAGCTATTGTCGCCTTTTGCTCCGCAAAAGTGCGCTAACGAGGCGCACTTTCGCGGAGCGAAAGGCGACACTTGTGCATTCCTAGCGGTGACAAGCTTACAATTCGAGATGTGTCCCATTATTAGCCGGTTGCCAAGTGGTCGATAGCCCAGCGATCGCGAATAAAATGACCGCCTTGCCGCTAACAATGGAACAATCGCGTGCTCATTCTTCCGCTTCGAAAAACAATGGGATAAGGGGTGTGTTTCCGATCAATCCTAGAAGTGCATCGCCCCGTTTCATCGATTGTCTCTCAGTGTAGCACGGCACTCCGTCAGTGTAGCACGGCACTCCGTGCCGTATTACCGCCATTACAGCCATTATCCCCATTGTCCCCATTATCGCTCGGCGAAAGTGCGCCTAGCAAACGCACTTTTGCGGAGCAAAAGGCGACACTGTTGCCCCCGTGCCAACTAAAGCAAAGCCCATCAATGCGCATGCTGTTTATAATGCTGACGCAAGACATCTTTGCCGTAGTCGTTGCCGTTGGGGGTTCGAACGACTGTATGGATATGATCCCGTGTCGGCTCCGTTGTTCGAAATGGTGCAACTCGACGTTGGTGGTCGAACTCGATGAGGATGACTGGGCTGTGCACCCGGTAGTAGTAGACACTCTCCGCTGTTGCTCCACCAATCCAAGCGAAATGCGTTCTATCGAAGTGTTCGAAAACCTCTGACCTCCGAATTTTTGCATGACCGTCGCGCATATTTCCAACATATTCCTCGATCAGTTCCATAAGCAATTGCTTTTGAGCTGCATCAAGTTTTGAGGCGGGGATACCGGCATAGTCCAACACGATATTGTCTTTGTAGGCTTCGGATAGATTGTTGTTGCCATCTTTTTTGTTCATCACGATGGCTTGTGACTGCTGCTCGGCGTTGAGGGCCTTAATCAACTTCAGGCCTTTGCTTTGTTCATCCTGCAGGACGATTGTTCCATACTCTTTGAAATTGTTGGCCAACTCGGCAAGATTGCCGTTTAGCTTCATGATGTCTTGGGTCTTTTTTAGACCTTTGGCGCTTAAGCTTTGGGTTAGCATTTCAAAGGCGAGCTTGCGTTGCACTTCCGACATTTCATGGAAGCCAACCCCTTGGCGTTTGGGAGAATGACGATTATCCCATTTCCGCCATTCGGAATCGTCGACCGGATAAACGGTCCGTCCTCATTGGGTTGGCCTCCGGGAGGGCCACCTCCGCGTGGAGGTTGGGAAAAGAGAACGACGCTAGAACCAGCCAACAAAAGCCCTGTAGCTACGAGTGTTCGAACGAGCGGAAATTTGGAGCGCATGCTTGGACCTCGTCGATGAAGTATTGAGTGGTGCCGTAAGTGCAAAGCCTATAGGATAGGATAACGCACATGGTGCCGAGCGGTAGCGGTGTGGCACGTCCCTGAGGTTACGAAGGGCGTGGGAATCGCTAGAAACGTTTACCACAATCGCCACGCCCAACGCTAATCGCTCTGGGACGTGCCACACGTCATCAATGACTTTTACATTAAGGACTTTGCCATTACGATGGATCCTGAAAGCGACAATCCTCTACCTATTAGCAAGGATAGTAATACGAATAGCCAAAACAAAACGGACCTCTCCGACCTCTCCGGTCTTTCCAACGACGAACTATTGAACCAACTGGCGAATTCACCGTGTGCCAACAGGATCATCCCAGATGAGCAGTCGCTCGAGGATTATCTTCGAAAAAGCCAAGCCAAAGTGGCACGACGGTCCCCGCCGTGAGAAACGTCACGTTACACTCCACTACTTTGATCAAGACGATAACTCCGGACCATCTCGTATATCCATGGAGTCGCAATCAGCACAATGCAAATTGGGATGACCAAGGTTGCCGTCCATGTCCTCCAGTCTTTAAATCGTCCGACGGCAATCTCGATGATGCCAGCGACTAGGATTGCAAACGCAATTCCGCAGCCTAGGAGCGTTTCCACAACGCCAGATACCCTGAAATTCTCTATGGAGTAGGGCGTATAGAAAACGTACGAAGCATATGTGCGTCCGGCTCCGAGGCTTGATGTCGGTAAAAACACAGACGCCAACTGACCGTCCAAGCAAAAACTCGATGCGTAGGAAATGCAAATCAACAAAACAGCCACTCGCCAAGCCCAGCCTACCCGCGATCGAATCAACGCATAAAGAGACCAAGCAAAACCGACGGCCGCTGCCACCATCGAACTAGTCACTGGATCGGGATGCAAGAAGGAGCTATCGCCCACCAACCAAATCAAATCATAGGCGATTGCCGTAGCGACAAGTACAATGCATACCGAAAAGAGAATGCGTGCAGGATGCTCGAAAAATCTTGAGTTCGCGGGGCCTGTCAATATTGCCGGCGTCCCCAAACCGAGTATCGAGCCAGCAGCGATAGCAAGTGTCATGTCGTGAACATCAAGGGTACCGATAAGCCATGCACTAAAAAAATCAAAGAGAAATCCACCTTGCGAGCGTTGAACCCTGTCCGTCATCGCCAAACGCATCGCCCCCAACCCTCGAAAGTAACCTGTTGCAAGTGCAATCCCGATCATCCAAAGGAGCAAGTGCCTTAGGCTAAATCGATCCCATCCGCGTAGGAATGCTGCGCCAGTCCGCGGAATTGCGCCTTCCGATATCTCGTCCAGATTCCGCGTTAAGACTTGAACTGGACCATGGTTTGGTTTTATCGATTCTTGGCCGATCATGAATGACTATCGCCTACTCGCAACACCGCTAATGAGCCCAATAATCATGAACAAAATCAAAACGCCCCAAATCAAGGTAAACAGCAAACCACATCCGATACCGATGCCTGCGTGAACGCTCCCTTTGATCACGGGATTACGATTGCGATCCCTGAGCCCCATGATACCTAAGACAAAGGCTGCAATCCCAAGCGGGAAACCGATGAGAGGTAGCCCACTTAAGATCCCCAAATAATAGGCGATCAAGGCTTTCGGGTTTTTGTAAGGGATGATTCCGCCGGTTGCGTCCCCTTCGCTGGCGGAACCAGGGGGTCGGTTGCCAATCGGAGTGTTGGCGTTGACAGATCCGGCATACGGATTCTGGGGGTTCTTTGGGTCAAATTGCGACATGGTTTCAATGGTTCAATGTGAGGCGTGTAAGTACCGTTTGGAGACATTCGTTTTCATCGATGGAGAGTATGACTTCCCAAGGCTCGTTTTTGCAACTATTTCGATGGGTGATTTGAGCGAAAATGACCTGTACTTTGCAATGGCCTGGGCATACGATCCCGGATTGCAGTGGATTTGCTAGACTTAGTGATCCTTTTTTCCCGTCCTCTTGACCTTAATTGCCTGCGCCACCGTGACACTCAACACGATTCGAATCTACAACACCCTCTCCAAAAACAAAGAGCCGTTCCAAACGTTGCAGCCTGGCAAAGTCGGCATGTACCTTTGCGGCCCGACCGTTTACGCAGAAGCCCATATCGGACATATGGTTGGTCCCGTTATTTTCGACACGATCAAGAGGTTTTTAGCATATTGCGGCTATGAGGTGACTTGGGTAGTCAACATAACGGACGTTGACGACAAACTGATCAATCGGTCACGCGAAAAGGGAATCTCCATGTTCCAACTCGCGACCGCCATGACCGCCGATTACTTGGCCAATCTTCAGTCGCTCGGCGTCGATCAAATCGATCATTTGCCCCGGGCAACCGACAACATGGACGAAATCATCAAATTCGTCCAGGAACTCATCGAACTCGATTTCGCGTATGTGAGTGGTGGCGACGTCTATTTCGATGTTTTGAAAGACCATGAGTACGGACGCTTGAGCAACCGCTCAGCCGATTCCCAACAAGGGGACGGTGGCGATGCCGCTTCACGCAAGCGTTCGCCAGGGGATTTTGCCTTATGGAAGTCGGCCAAGCCGGACGAGCCGAGTTGGAATAGCCCCTGGGGACTAGGCCGGCCAGGCTGGCATATCGAATGCTCCGCCATGAGCCGCCGCATCTTGGGCAAAACTTTCGACATTCACGGAGGCGGTCTGGATCTCGTATTCCCCCATCACGAGAACGAATTGGCCCAAAGTCGCTGCTGCCACGGGCAACCCAT